>DASVGU010000087.1:0-3818 GCA_036379375.1 Saccharimonadales bacterium (SeqCode) | reverse complement strand
ACTCACTACCTGCCGTTGCAACTTCGTAAGTGGTTCGCCAGCGTTCAGAGCGTCCATTGCAGTGACCGCGATAGCCTGCAGTTTTTCCTTCGACAAGCGACGCACACGCAGTGAGAGTTCCTCTTCGGATATAACGCTCTCGGGTTGAGGAGCCGCACCCTCAGGACCAGCAACCGCATGAGAATCCCCGGCACCATTTACAGACACTGTCGGCGGCAAATCGCCAGGTAAATAGGCGTCTATTATCGGTCTTTCTGCCATAGGAGAAGCCTCCTTTCTAAGACAACTCGCTAGATTGCTAGCGCTTGGTGAACTGGCGCTGTTTGCGTGCGCCCTTTAGGCCAAACTTCTTGCGCTCTTTGTCGCGCGGGTCACGGGAAAGCAGATCGGCACGTTTGAGCGTGTTCTTGTAGTCTTCGTTAACGGCAACGAGCGCTTTGGCGATGCCGAGACGGATTGCCTCGAGCTGGCCATCATGGCCGCCGCCGCTTACCCGCACACTTACATCAAATTTGCCGTTCTGGTCAAGCACGGTGAACGGTTCCTCGAGCTTGCCCAACAGGTACTTGCTGCCGGCAAAATATTCGCTCGCCGGTTTATCATTGACCACCACGGCACCTTTGCCGCCTACCAGGCGGACCCGTGCGGTAGCACTCTTGCGCCGGCCGAGGGCGTAAAAATAGTTATTTTTCTTGGTATCAGCCATTATTTAGCCCCCTTTAACGAAAACGGTCGCGGCTTCTGCGCCTCATGCTGATGCTCGCTGCCGGCGTAAATCTTGAGCCGGTTTAAACGATCGTCGCGGAGCTTATTGGCCGGTAACATGCCGCGGACAGCGTGCTCAATCACTTTAGTCGGGTCGCGGTCCAGCTGTTCGGACAGCGTGCGCTCGTGCAGGCCGCCCGGATAACCGCTGTGGCGGTAATACACTTTGTCAGCCAGTTTATTGCCTGTAACGTTTATCTGCTTGGCGTTGATGACGATAACATAGTCGCCGCAGTCTATGTGCTTGGTAAACTGTGGCTTGCTTTTGCCGGTAAGCAACACTGCAACCTGGGTAGCCACCCGGCCCAGAGGAGCCTCAGAAGCGTCAACGACATACCACTGGCGCGTGACATCGCTCGGTTTCGCGCTATACGTTTTCTGAGTCATTACTTGGCCTCCTTCTTGGCACCAACTTCTGAGGACAACCTACGGTTTTCCTCAGCGCGCGGGGTTCGAACTGAATTCGAACTCCGGCTGCTCTTTTCCCTGGCTTCTGATGCAACTGGTTTCGCAACCGGGGCTTCTTTGAGATCATCAACGAAGCTCACGCGTGCAAGCTGGGCGTTGTCTCCGCGGCGTAAAGCAGTTTTGGTAACGCGCAGATGGCCGCTCGTGCGCCCCTTGAGTTTGGGTGCAATCTCGTCGACCAGCTTGTGGGCGCTGGCTACGGTCTGCAGGCCGCTGATAACCTGCCGGCGGTTGTGCAGATCACCCTTTTTGGCTTTGGTGATGAGTTTCTCAACGTAGGGAACCACTTCTTTGGCTTTAGGCAGCGTTGTCTCGATGGACTCGTATTTGACAAGTGAATCGGCCAAACCCTTCACCAGCGCTTCGCGTTGATCGCGTTCGCGGTGTAATTTACGTCCTTGATATCCGTGTCGATGCATCCCTACAGCTCCAATTCGGCTAGTTTTTCTTTGACCTCATCGAGCGCCTTACTGCCAAATCCCTTGAGGTCGCGCAGCTCGGCATCGTTAAGAGCAAACAGGTCCTTGATGGTGTGAATGTCGTTATTGATAAGGGCATTGGTGGTACGTGCACTGAGGTTGAGATCCTCTACAGAAGTATTGAGCGCAGTCGGCTCATCGCCGAGACCGCCCTCACCGGACAACAACTCACCATCGGCACCGCCCGCCTGGGTTGCAATACGGGTTTTGCCGGCGAGTGCAGTGTACTGGTTGACCAAAATCGCTGCTGCTTCTTCGAAGGCGTCACGCGGACTGATTGAGCCATCGGTGTCCACGGTAATGAGCAGTTTGTCCAGGTCGGTTGCCTGGCCGACACGGGTATTCTCTACCTTGTAGCGCACCCGCAGCACCGGGCTAAAGATGGCATCGAGGGCAATCATGTCGCTGGCTTTCTTAGCGGTGCTCTCCTCTATGGTGCGGTACCCGCGGCCCACTTCCACGACTAAATCCATGATAAGCTGAGCTTTGTCATCGTCGAGCGTGGCAATAACGTGGTCGGGGTTTACGATCTCAATATCGGCATTCGCCTGGATGTCTCTGGCCGTGACCGTGCCCTTGCCTTTTTTGACGATGCGCACATCTTGCACCTCTTGGCCGTAGACCCGAAAGCGAATCCCCTTAAGATTGAGCATGATATCGACGACGTCTTCTTTTACACCCTTAACGGTGGTGAACTCGTGACTAATCCCCTCAATCTTGAAATACGTAACGGCAGCACCGGCAATACTCGAAAGCAGTACGCGGCGGAGGGAGTTGCCGAGCGTCATACCGTAGCCACTGTGTAACGGCTCAACGGTAAACGTAGCGCTAGTGTTGCTCAGATCGTCGACACTAACGAGACCGGGCTGATGAATGTGGTTTGGCATGCTAAATTTTCCTCCCTTAGCGTGAGTAGTATTCCACGATTAATTGTTCCTTGATATCGGGTTCCGCATCATCGCGGCTCGGCAAAGACGTCACTTGCAGCTCTACCTTCTTGCGGTTAACTTTGAGCCAAGCCGGGATGGTCGAAGGTGCGGGACTGACGTCATCGAGTTTCTTGAAGTATTCAGTCTGTTTGGCGTGATCGCGGGCCACCAGTGTATCGCCCACTTTGATCCGGATCGACGGCACGTCCACTCGCGTACCATTCAGCTGAAAGTGCCCATGAGTCACCAGCTGGCGGGCTGCCCGGCGTGACGGCGCAAAACCGGCACGATATACGGTGTTGTCGAGGCGCTGCTCCAGAAGCCGCAGCAAGTTCTCGCCAGATTGGCCCTGGCGGCGGGTGGCTTCCTTCATAAGGTTTGAGAACTGACGCTCCAGGAGCCCGTAGAGGCGCTTGACCTTCTGCTTTTCGCGCAGTTGCAGGGCATACTGGCTCTGCTTGCCCAGGCGCATGTTCTGACCATGCTGGCCAGGCCGGCCCGGGCGCTTTACGAGTGCTTTGTGAGCCTTTGGATGCAGGGCATAGCCCTCACGACGACTCATCTTAACGATAGAATGGGTGTCTCGAGCCATATCAGCTATATCCTCCGAGCTTTCTTGGGGCGTACACCGCCGTGCGGCACACCGGTAACATCTTTGATTGATTCAACAGCAATATTCAGGCTCGCCAGTACGCGCACCGCGGCATCACGGCCGAGGCCAACACCCCGTATAAACACGTCGGCCTTGCTCATGCCGTACTGCTGTTTTGCCGCCTGTGCGGCACGCTCGGCAGCAACCTGTGCAGCATATGCCGTGCCCTTCTTAGAGCCGCGAAATCCGCAGGCACCTGCACTGGAATTTGTCAGCACAGCACCTTTGGGATCGGTGAACGTAATAATCGTGTTGTTAAATGTTGCCAGTACGTGTACTTGGCCGTATGCCACACTACGCTTGGACTTACGCCGCTTGGGCTGTGCGCCCGTGGCCGGAGCCTCAGGAGTCGTCGCAGCAGGCGCAGTAGTCGTCGCAGTTGTAGTTGTAGATTCTTCCTCAGCCATACTTCTTCCTTCCTAAGTCTTCGACGCGACTTTCTTAGCCGTACCGCCGACAGTTATCTTCTTGCCGCGACGGGTACGGGCGTTGGTCTTGGTACGCTGGCCACGCGATGGCAAATTG
>DASVGU010000086.1:0-6773 GCA_036379375.1 Saccharimonadales bacterium (SeqCode) | reverse complement strand
AATCGAATGCACCGAGGCTTGCGCTGCTGCCGTCAAAGGCATCGGTCGCCATAGAAACCCGGATGGTGTATTGGCCGGTGACGCCTGGCTCGAGGGTGTCGTTTAGTGCCAAGTTGCCATCGATGAGTGATTTGAGGCTCGCGACTTGATCTGTACCGCTTCCGCTATCGGTACGGCTGATATGCAGCAGTACGTCGTCGAGGTTAATGCCGGAGGTATTGTCCGGAGCGGCAGGTATGTTCAGCGATACCTGAAGTGGAGCGGTTCCGTTGTTCTTTAAGTAGAATATGTCGCCGCCGGTTGGCATTGCCGGGCCGCCAGGAATGACGTCGTCGAACTGGAACCCGGTCCGACTGGACGAAAAGCTCGTGGCTGATGTGCCGATCTCGAGTCCTGCGGTCGCGCTTTGAATCGTATTTTTGGTTAGGGATACTTGCTGGCTTTGCAGTGCCGCGTATGTTACGCCGGTAACCAGCAAACTTATTACGCTTATGATAGCAACCGCCCGCACCAGGGGTGCTTTACTGAATTTTAATCCTTTCATGAGCCCTTCCTCGTTAAACTATAAGGCAAGATGATGCCTGAATTTTTTAGCGATGTCAATACTAAAATGTATTTTTTGATTGCAAGCAATGTTATGTTAAAGCACAAGCTGAATAAAAGCTGAGGATTATTTGGTATCATAAGCTGTATGAAAAAATCAGCCCTCCAGGCGCAAAAGCACAAAGGCTATAAGAAGAAATGGTGGGCGCTGCTGTATATTGTGGCGGCGCTTATAGTTGCAGCCGGCATCTGGCGGATAGTTGTAGGTGTACGGCACACCCACGCCGTTAACGAGGAACGCGCCCAATTTGTCCAGGCGGAGAAGGATCTGGACACTATGTCAGCAAGTATAGTGGCCAAATTCGGCCAGCCCGAGCAGAATGTAAAAACTAGAAGTTGTGGCTATACGAGTGATCCCAATGAATTCTCAAAAGGAGACCTGGTATGCAGCACAGTACAGCAGATTGTATACTCAGCAGAATTTGTGAATATAGAGCAGTTTTCTAGAAGTGTAGAGGAGAGCTTGCCTAAAATCCTGAATCCACGAGGTACGTATTGGTCACCTGCTGTGACACTGAACGAACCCACACCAGTTACTGTTGGGAGCTCCTTATTTGGAGGATCTACGGAAGTCGGCTGCAACGTAGAGTATGATTACTATGTAGCAAAAGACGCTGCAATTTACGGGTATCCCCCTCTTAATGCGTCTTCGGGAGGGTTGTTGATCAGTCTAGACTGTAGTGCTCGGCCAGCTGCGGCCGCAATATTCCCACTTACAGAGTAGCCTTGTAATTATTTGGCTATCGTGTACAATCAGTTTCACAATTTAGCCAGTTTATGAGAATGTACACAAAAATAGTGACTGGCGTGGTGGCGCTGGTACTCCTGCTCGGCTCAGCCGGGCTGTTTTATATACTTGCGAAGGCAGATGCGCAGCCAAGCAGTTGGTTGCTGCCGAACGATCCTACCTTGCAGCAAACCGTTTCGCTTGCGGCCAATCAGTTGCCGACTCGCCAGAACAGGGACTGTACTCCCATGAACTACATGACGACCATGTACGAACAGCTGTCCGGATGCATGGTAAACACCGCGCTCGGGCTCATGGACTATGACGGCAATGCACTGCTCTACAGCAACACAAGTTTGGCAATTCCGATTGCGGGTTACGGCAGCGGGCTGTATGGACTGTCCCCGGTGCCGAACCAGCCCATGGTGCTATCCTGGAGCAGCGCACCAGTCATGGGAATGTACCTGCACTTTTACACTGATTTACTTAGCGACCTCTCTATGCGCACGGATGCCAGCGGCGCTGAACGCTATGTGGTTAGCAAAGCGCCGAACGTTGACTTCCCGACCGTGGATGGAGCCCTCGTTCCTGCCAATCCGTACACCATCTCGTATTCGAGTGATGGCTCATGGATGGTTGTGGAAGACATGCACTACGGGATGCTGCGCGTTAATTTGGCGACGTTTCAAACGCTTTTATTTGCGCCGGCCCTCAATATTGACGGAAGCGATTATCGTACGCACACCGCGGCAACGGCCATCAGCGACGATGGACGCTACGCTATCGTTGCCAGCAACGAACAGCGTTACTTTGAGGTTTTTGACCTTAGCACGTGCGTGCCGTCCACCAAGCACCCCGCCTACCAGGATTGCCAATCCCGCGATTTGTGGCCATATATCTCTACGCACACCTCCGGATTTAAGGGCATATACAGCGCACGCTTTACTAATGATGACAACATAAATTTTGATGCTAGCTACGACTTCACCTCATCGACGGATTTTAAAGCGGCTCGGTTTACCGTGACGGCTCCCGGCCAGCAAAGCCGCGGGCTGGATTATCTCGCCATGGGCGATTCGTATATATCGGGGCAGGGAGCATTTGTGTATCGGGACGGCACAGATACTGCCGATAACCCATGTCACGTGTCCGATCTGGCATATCCATTTATCATCGGGGCCGAGCTGCCTCAAATGAACAGCTACGAATCGGTGGCATGCTCGGGGGCAAAGACAAAGGATATAACAGGTAACGGCGTGGCTAACTATAACTCTAATCCTGAACAGGGAGCTCAATCCAAAGGTATGTCCGGCACGTCATATGACGATGACATATACAGTAACTTTTTGCCTGGCTATCGGACGCAGATTAATTTTGTCAAAAAATACCAGCCTCGTATCGTTACCCTTTCTGTAGGCGGTGATGACATAGGCTTCGCGAACATCGTGAAAAATTGTGTCACACCAGCCCACACCAACCCGGGCGACACTTGCTATGACTCTTACGCCGAGCGCCTGAGCCTGGCCGAGACAGTGGCCGGAATATACAAGGATCTTCAAGATACGTACAAAGCTATCCTGGACGACGACCCCGGCGTGCAGCTGTACGTTGTCGGCTATCCGCAGGTGGCTGTGGAGGGCAATTGCGCCCTCAATGTGCACCTCAATAGCCAGGAGATTGCGTTTTCGCAGCAACTCATCAATTATCTGGACTGGACGATCCAGCAAGCCGCGGATTCTGAAGGTGTCCGTTATGTCGATGTGCAGAACGCGCTTATCGGGCACCGGCTGTGCGAGACCAAGAGCAGTGATGTGGCCGTGAACGGTTTCACGGTAGGCAATGACTCGGGTGCGCTCGGTGTGAATTTTATCGGCGCCGAGAGCTATCATCCGAACCAGCTTGGGTATCGCCTGCTCGCCCAGGCGATTTTGCAGCAGACGAGCAATCTCTCGGCCCCTATGCCTCAGCCCGTCTCCGTTGCTGCCCCGTCGGTGCATGACCCGTTGGCCCAGGTGTTGCTCGGCGGCTACCAGCCCGACGGGACTGCCGTTGACGTAGCAACTTACAACGACAGCTTTGTCCCGGACTTTATCCGCACAGATGCGGGCAATCCACTCGATCTCTCGGGATTTGTAACCGGCCTAGAGCCAGACACGCTGTATAGCGTGATGATCCACTCAAGCCCGATCAACCTCGGCTCATTCACCACTGATAGCGAAGGCAATTTGCGCGCTCAGCTGACGGTACCGCCCGGCGTTTCCCCCGGCTTTCACACTATTCATATATATGGGCCAAACGTGGCAGGTCAGCAGGTTGATATCTACAAGGTGGTGTACGTTGCGGCTAATGTCGATGATTATAACGGGGACGGTGTACCGAATAGTGCCGACCAGTGCCTCGTCGTGCCGCTGAGCGGCCAGGATGTGGATCGGGATGGTATCGATGACGCCTGCGACCCGGTAATTGATGATGCTCCGAGCCGTGGCTACCCTGCGACTGCCACGCTCAGTGGTAATACGATTGTAATCGTAAATCCCAAGGCGCAATAACTCTAATACTATACTTTATATAGTATTAGAGGCAGCCTCTATTTATAACAGTTTTTGCGCGGTGTATTTTATGTACGATTTGTGAGTGTTTTGATAGGGTGGAATAGCAGCCGGAGCTTGCGGGCGTTTGGCGGTAGTTCGTGTGTCATGGCATCCCATATATACTTGGCAGTCACTTTGCGCTTGTGTTGGATGGATAGACGCTGCATGGTTTTTTTGGGCAGCAGTACAAGCATTTTACAGTAACCGCGGACAGCCGGCCAGCTCTGCCCGCGCCAGGCCGAGCGGATGACAAATGCATAATAGGCGATGAGAAACCGCGGCAGTACGCGCCAGAACACGCTCAGCGGTGCGTTTTTGTACAGCAACCACGGCAAATTTTTCATAGCTTGATAGGTGGTAAATCCCTGGATTTTACCACTGGTGGCGCCGATTTTATGGTAGGCGATTGCCTCGGGCACATAGCGAATCTTCCAGCCCGCCAACTGGGCGCGGAAGCTTATGTCGACATCTTCGTAATAGGCGAAAAAGTCTTCATCGAATAACCCGATCTCCCTTAGCATATCCATTCGGTACAGGCTTGCTCCGCCGCTGGCAGCGAAGATCTGCACACGGCCGTCGTAGCGGTCGCTCACAGGCTCACCGCGGCCGCGGGGATACGGTAACCCCCATGTGGTGTATTGGTCCCCCGTACTATCCAGGTGTTTTCGATCGATGCTCATTAATTTGCAGGTGGCAATCCCCGCATCGCTGTTTATATCCAGGTCGCTCACCAGGTTTTTGAGCCAATCCTTATCGGCAACAGCGTCGTTGTTAAATAACGCCACATATGTGTACCCGTCGGCCATAGCTTTGCGGATGCCGGCGTTTACTCCGCCCGCAAAGCCCTTGTTCTTTTTGTGTACGATTACCTCCGCCTGCGGGTAGTGCGTTTGCAGCAGCTCCAGCGAGCCGTCTTTAGACCCGTTCTCGACCACGATGATGTGCGGCTGCAGGTGTTGCGCCAGCAGCGAGTCCAGGCACGCCGGTAAATCGTCTTTGCCGTTCCAGTTCGGGATCACGACACTTACCTTACTCATCGACTCAGCGCTCATCATCAACTATAATACCCTAGAATACGATGGACCGTGTAAAGGCAATTTTGTCGAAGCAGAACCGGGCGCTCCTGTCCGAGCTCGTGCGCACCGATTTCAAGCTCCGCTATCAGGACTCGTTCCTTGGCTACCTGTGGTCGTTGCTGCGGCCACTGCTGATGTTTGCCATTCTGTATATCGTGTTCGTGAAGGTATTCCCGCTTGGCAAAGGCATCCCGCACTATCCGGTATACCTCTTTGCGGGCATGGTACTGTGGAATTTTTTCACCGAGATGACTGGCCAGAGCCTGGGTTCTATTGTTGGCCGCGGTGATCTCATACGCAAGATTCGTATCCCGCGCTGGATGATTGTTTTCAGCAGCAGCCTCTCTGCGCTCATTAACCTAGGGCTCAACCTGATCGTACTCATTATATTTATGGTTCTCAGCAAGGTTTCGCCGATGGATACGCTCGGACTCGCGGCGCCACTGCTCATCGAGATGTATCTGCTGGCCCTCGGCGTCTCTATGTTTCTCTCTGCGGCATTCGTAAAGTACCGCGATCTCACATACATATGGGAAGTCATCCTGCAGGCGGGTTTTTATATTACGCCCATATTGTACCCGCTAAGCCGCATCCATAATGTTGCTTACCAGAAGATTCTGTTGCTCAACCCCGCCGCCCAGACCATCCAGGATTTTCGTTACAGTGTAGTAACCCACGACAAAAGCGTGTCCACCGTATACCGGCTGTTTGATGGCGGCTGGCACATGTATATCCCCATGGTTTTGGTCGTGCTTATCTTGGTGGGCGGTATCTTGTATTTCAAAAGCCAGGCGAATAGCTTCGCGGAGAATATTTGATGCCGAGTGATGATGTAGCCATCAGGGTCGAGCATGTCAGCAAAGATTTCAAGCTGCCACACGAAAAAAATAGCTCCATAAAGAGTGCTGTCGTGAACTTTTGGCGGCGCAAAAGGGGTTACGAGATCCAGCACACGCTCAAAGACATAAGCTTCGAGGTTAAAAAGGGCGAATTCTTCGGCATCGTGGGACGAAACGGTTCCGGCAAAAGCACGCTGCTAAAGATGCTGGCCGGTATCTATATGCCTACCACGGGTAATATTCAGGTAAACGGCAAGCTCACACCGTTTATTGAGCTGGGAGTGGGCTTTAATCCAGAACTCACTGGCCGCGAGAACGTGTTCCTAAACGGCTCGCTGCTGGGCTTTAACCGCAAGGAAATGGCCGCCATGTACGACGACATAGTGGCGTTTGCTGAGATTGAGAAGTTCATGGACCAGAAGCTGAAGAATTATTCATCAGGCATGCAGGTCCGGCTAGCATTCTCGATAGCGGTGAAAGCAAACTCACCGGTTTTGTTGTTGGACGAGGTTCTCGCTGTTGGTGATGCTGATTTCCAGAGAAAATGCTTTGACTATTTCATGTCTCTTAAGAGTGAAAAAAGAACGGTTGTCCTAGTAACTCACGATATGGAGGCAGTGAGACAGTATTGCGATAAGGCCGTGATGATTGAGAAAGGTAATATCACTAAAGCTGGAGCAGCCGAGAGTGTGGCTCAGGAGTATCAGAAGTTATTTATAGAAGACAGTAGCTCAGCGCAAGCTACAGGCAGTGATTCTTGGGGAGAGGGAGGCATGATTGTAGAGAAATCAAGAGTTGTGGTTAAAGATGACTCAGTGATCATAACGTCGTATTATGGTGCAGAACGCGATTTACCCGCTCCCTTATATGGTATCGTCATATACAATAACGCGGGCGTAAATATCTTAGAGGCTAACACGAGAAAAGACAGGATACA
>DASVGU010000085.1:0-3710 GCA_036379375.1 Saccharimonadales bacterium (SeqCode) | reverse complement strand
GCAAAGGTTCAGGAGACAAGACGGCAGAGCTATAATAAAGCATATGGCAAAGCTCGAGACAGCAACGCTCGGCGGCGGCTGCTATTGGTGCCTGGAGGCGTTCTACCAAAGGATAAAAGGCGTAGAAAAGGTCGCCTCCGGCTACAGCGGCGGCCACGTCGCCAACCCCTCGGCACAACGTGTATACCGGGGAGACACCGGCCACGCTGAAGTCGTGCAGCTGGCGTTCGACCCGGCGCGGATCTCGTACCGCGAAATCCTGGAGATATTCTTTACCATGCACGACCCGACGACGCTAAACCGCCAGGGAAATGACATCGGTGAATGGTACCGCTCAGTAATTTTCTACCACAGTGACGACCAGCGGCGCACTGCCGAAGATGTGATTGAGAATTTTGCGCCTACGTTGTATAAGGGCCCTACTGTCACTCAGCTGGTGCCATTCGAAAAATTCTGGCCAGCCGAGGCTAACATGCAGGATTTTTATAACCGCAACCCCTACGTCGGCTACTGCCAGGTGGTGATAGACCCCAAAATCCAAAAACTCCGCACCAAATTCGCCCAGCGGCTCAAGCCAGCCACCTAAACCAGCTCTCTGCCCTAAACACGATAAATGCGGTGTTCTTTGCGCTATTCGCTGACGCTGACGTCGCGCCAGAAAGCCACGTAATTGCTGAAGTCTTTTTTGACAATGTCGATAGCGCTCGGCTTGGGACGGGGATAGGTCCAGGCGCTGTCTTTGCTCCAGTTTCCACCTTCGCCGACGTCAAAATATTGGCATTCACCCTTCCACGGACAGGTGTACGGAGTCGTACTCTCACGGAAAAACTCTTTCTTGATAGAGCTCGGCGGGAAATACCAGTTCTGCTCGATATAAATGAGATCATCCTTGCCGGCCTCCGCCACCACTTTGCCGTTCCAAACTGCTTTCATATCTCTTTACCTTTCTGTTATTACCTTAGTATAGTCCAGATCAAGTGGTTCAGATTAAACCGGAACCGTGCCCTAGCCATCTGCCCACGTCTCGCCCCGCTCCAGCGTATAGATTTTGTCGTGGTCCAAGCCGTAATAGTGGGCAATTTCGTGCCACAAGGTATGCTTTATCTGATCTTTCACCCCCGCCAAATCGCGGCTGGAGCCCAAAATCGGCAGCTTAAACAGGGTGATGCGATCGGGCAGTGTACTTGCCTGCCCCTGGCGGAACGCCAGCGGTACGCCCTCGTAGAGGCCGTAAAGCGACTGATAGGGCAGCAATTTGAGCTTTTCACGCTGCTCCAGCGTAGGTTCATCATTAAACAGTATCGCCACGTTCTTGAGGTGGTCGACATGGATCTTGGGCAGCTCACCTAAAGCCTGGTCAATGAGCTGCTGAAATTGCTTGTCGCTGAGTTCTATCACTATCTGTATTTTACTATACTATACATTGTATAGTATAGGGCTACGTTGCACATAGCTCCTTTCTGTTGTAAAACGGTTCTATGAGCAAGATTGAAATCGGAGTACCATTGCCAATAGACCACCCCCGTGTGAGCCAAGACGCCCGCGCCAACCTCTCGCTACTCATGGGCGAGAAAGGTGTGCCGGCCATCGTAGCGACCGGGAGAGAAATCATTAGAACCAAGCATGCCCCCCTGGCAGGCTACATTATTCGGCTCGGGCAAAGATATAACACCCTCTCCACTGAAGGACCATGGCCCCTAGCCGCTCTCAAGATGGGTGCTTCCCTATCTATTGTTGCGTATCAAGACTCGGGATACAGCCAAGAGGTTGACGAGTGCGCAATAGAATTTGGAACCCTACTCGCCGAACTCGACGGCATCCCGGACGCATATCTCTTAAGCCTTAATGCAGATTCAGGGCTTTCCGATGTGCCGGCCGAGGTGATCGAGATTGATCACATCCGCGACAAGGGCGGCGGTATAGTCCAAATGCTCGGCATCGGCGCAGGTTGCGCACGCCATTACCTGCAACAAGCGATCACGGCTGCATAAAAGCACGCTTCGGCACAATCCTACGTCCTACGCGGCTTGACGGCAAGACTGTATCGCTAACACTGGTACATCTATCGGCATACCGTCGAACATCAAGTTTTCGTCATTTTCCACATTCATCATATCCGGCGATAAAAACCGCACGGCAATCAGTTCACTTAGTCGCTCGGGCATCAGATGCATAACGGTATCTACACGCTGCCGAAACACATATCGCCTATCGAACCTCACTGATTCTGGGTCCGGTTCCGAGCGCTCGAGATACAGTTGGCCAGTATCAACAAATACGAGCTGCCCCCGGAGACGGCGGGCGTCAATGTCCTCCATATATCGCTCAACAAACTTGAATCTCTTGGTCAAATCGGCAGGAGAATAAGGATCCACCGGATTATCAGCGATCTCCACTTGCAATAGACGCAACTTATCAATTATAGGATGCCCCGTACTACGCAATTCGTAGGCCATAATTTACTCCGTTAGCCGCCATCTCTCTAAGATATACCGCTACACGGAATACGAGTCAATAGTGTGCGCCCCGAGTCTACTTCTCTAGCTTCAGGCGGGCGGTGAGCCAATCGCGCGGGAGGATGGACAGGAACCAGCCGGCGCGCGGGCCGTGGGTTTTGCCGATGAGCAAGCGGTACAGCGCCTGGAACATATCCTTGGGTGCGAGCCCTGCCTCGTCCCGGCAACCATACACGGCGTTGTGGAACCACGCGCCGTCGGCGTCCGCCGGGGCTTCGGCAATCTTATCACCCAGCAATGTAAAGAACGACTGCTCTTGCTGGGTAAAGCTAGCCGCGTCAACACTTTGCAGCAACGAGAATCTCACATTCTCTGGCGCCCGTTTGTCGAGCCAAGTGCCGATAAATCTCAGCTCGTTTTTGATGATGTCGGCATCGCGGCCGGCAATGTCGGCATACTCGGTACGGGCAATGATGTCCAGCGTTTTATCGGTATCGTGCAGCGCCGCCTGGTAGCTCGCCACCAGGTGCGAAAACGGCACGCGGCTGACGGTTTTAGCATCTTCGCCACGGCTGCAGATATAGATCAACTGCTCGTCGTCCGGTGTTTTGTCGGGCTTAGCAAGCAGTGCGGCGTATTCGTCCATCAGCTGCACTACGCTGGCCGCAGGGTCAAAATACAGGCGTTTGGCAGGCGGAGACCCCAGCACGAAATAGCGCACAACTTCCGGCGGCATCAGCTGTGAGCCCTCCACGGCGTCGATGCCGGTACCTTTGCTGGCGCTCATCTTCTTAGTATCCCCTGCCAGATTAATAAAATCGTATGCCACCGGGTACGGTGCCTCGCCGCCATACACGCCTTTAACTATCTGAATACCTGTATCGTAGCTGCTGCCCTTGGTCATGTGATCACGACCGGACGGCTCGCACTGCACGTCCAAGAGCCACCAGCGGCCCGGCCAGTCCAGGCGCCAGTCCAGCTTTACCTCGCCCTTGTCATACGCGGCCCGGTGCTGCTGGCCATCCCCGCCGATGTACGTCACGGTTTTTGCCCCTGTATCAATGCTGACAAATTGACGGTTTTTGAGCCGGCCGTCTTCGAGGATTTGCGTCGGCGTCCAGTGTTCGTCCAGCTTGCGTCCGGAAATAGTTTCGAGGGCCTTTTTGGCGTCCGCGACGTGCTCCAACGCTTTTTCGATGGCCGGCACGTACCAGCCGCTGCGGTAGCGCTCACTCGCCCGAACATATTCGACAT
>DASVGU010000084.1:0-7974 GCA_036379375.1 Saccharimonadales bacterium (SeqCode) | reverse complement strand
GCGATGGCAAATTGGCACTGTGCCGCAGCCCGCGATACGCCTTGATATCTTTGAGCCGCTTGATATTGCCGGTCACGATGCGCTGCAGCTCGCCCTCAACGATATACTTCTCGCTCACAATTTCCTGAATACGCGCAATCTCGGCATCGGTCAAATCTTTGGCACGCACCGTTGGCTCAACCTTGGCACCAGCCAGGATATCGTAGCTGGATTTGCGGCCGATACCATGCACATATGTCAGGGCAACCCAAGCCTGCTTGTCATTGGGAATAGTTACACCGGAAATTCTAGCCATATCCTACCCCTGCCTCTGCTTGTGCTTCGGCTTAAACTTATTGATAACATACAGCCGGCCCTTGCGGCGGACAATTTTGTCGTCGGGGCTGATTTTTTTGACACTCGCACGCACTTTCATGCGGATCATTGCTCCTTATCTGCAATAACACACTGCTTTATATTGATAAACTACGATGAGCTTTCACGGAATGGTGGAGTTTCGGGTGATGAGCGAGCACCGGGGTGCACAGTGTACTGAAGGGAGTACACGAGCACCGGAACGCAGCTCAGCGCCGAAAATACGCTATTCTGTGAAAGTTCATCCCTTGCGGTACGTAATCCGACCCTTACTGAGATCGTAAGGAGTCAATTCTACGGTAACGCTGTCGCCGGGGACAATCCGAATAAAATGCTTGCGCATCTTACCTGCGACGTGAGCTATGATTTGATGGCCATTCTCAAGTTCAACACGGAATTGAGTCCCTGGAAGGGTTTCCACAATTGTCCCTGTGAGCTCGATAACTTCCTTGTGTACGGCCATAAATATATCGTTGATATATCCCACAGTACTCGGTGAGTGTGAGCAAGCTTACATCGACCTCTGTACTTCAAATATAACTCAAGTGAGTATACCAAATAAATTACTGTTTGCAAAGCCCCTTTTACAAAGTAACCTAATCCGTTTGTGGGACGGATCGGTAGTTACTCCTATAGTAGCATATTCATTTGGTTTTGCCAGAACTTTTTCGATGCAACTGCGGGATGAATCTAAATCGACGACGGCCGGCTGCAATCTTTCCTCCACCTATGCCGGTATCGTAAAAGAAATCGGGCTCCGAATACTGGTCGTAGGTGATCATAAGGGCGCGGGACTCGACAGCCCGGAGTGTCTGCAGGGCCACCGAGACCAAAATCAGCACGCTCGTGCCGCCAATGCTGATATCCTGGCTTATGAACACCTGCGCCACAATAGGCAACACCGCCAGCAAACCCAAGCTAATGGCGCCGAAGAGCGTCAGCTGGTTCACGGTCCTGCTAAGATACTTCTCGGTCTGGTTACCCGAGCGGATACCTTCCAAAAACCCGCCCTGTTTTTGCAGGTTTTCGGCAATCTCCTTGGAGTTAAACGCAATACTCGTGTAGAAGAACGTAAAGATAAACACGAGCAGGAAGTACGTAATGGGATAGATGTACGGCGTGAAACCGCCGGCAGCAAAGGTTGAAGCGCTCGGAGCCTGGAACCATGTGTACAGTTGCGACCCAAAATGAGCGAGGCGCTCGCTATGGTTGCTGGCAAGCAATTGGCCGACATACGTCGGTACGCTCAAAAACGCCACGGCAAAGATAATCGGGATAACACCGGCAGTGATGAGCTTGACAGGCAGCACCGTGGTAATACCGCCGTAGGCACGGTTGCCCTGCACGCGTTTCGCGTAGTTTACCGTAAGATTGCGTGCCGCTTCGTTGAGCATCACGACCGCCCAGGTGATAAATATCACCGCCACAAGCAAAATAGCACTGTATATGAGTGATCGCTCATCTATCGGGAACGAGTGGCCAAAGATACGCCAGTGCGTGTTTTTATCATAGATAGAGCTCACGATAGAACTGATGCTCGACGGCAGCCGGCTTACGATACCGACGGTAATAATAAGTGAAATACCGTTGCCGACACTTTGCTCCGTAACAAGCTCACCAAGCCACATAAGCAACATCGAGCCGCCGGTAAGCGCACCCACCATCAACACCCACTGCATAATTGAGGTATGTGCCGTAATATCGCCCACGCCGCTCACCTGGGAGGCAAACTGACGAATAAGATATATGGACCCAATGGATTGCACCACCGCCAGCGGAAAGGTGAGAATACGGGTGTATTGATTAATCTTCTTCTGGCCGAATTCACCTTCTTTGTGCAGTGCCTCGAGTTTGGGGATAGCCTTTGTGAGCAGCTGCATGATAATACTGGCGTTAATGTACGGCCCAAGACCGGCTATAAGGATAGAGAAGTTAGCAAGCGCGCCACCGGAGAGCACGTTTAAATACCCCAGGAATGACGAAGAATTAGAATTAAACGCGTTAGTAAGCACCTGGCGAAGCGTCTCGCCATTGGCAATCGGAACCGGAAGCTGCGCCAAAATACGGAAAATCAGCAGGATACCCAGCACCGCGAATATGCGCTTGCGCATATCCTTGTGCCCTAGACTTCTCCCGATAATCTTCCAGTTCATAATTTATCTTTGAAACCCCATATTCATGCCGCGAGCCTATCTCCCGGCATCTAACACGCTGCCATCCAGTATACAGTACTCCCCCGTCGCCGGTCAGGCTTTTTTATCGGCGGGTTTGTTCGCAGTTTTAGGCCGGCTTGGCCGGTCCACCACAGTAAAGCTGCCACCGGCTTGCTGCACGGTCTCAATCGCTGACTCGGAAGCAGCCTGCAGCGAAACGCTCACCTTCTTGGCCAGCGTGCCCCGATGCAACAGCTTCACTCGCACATACGGGCTGCTAATGAGCCCTTTGGCAGCCAATGTCTCATTTGTGACAGTTGCCCCAAGATTTTCGAGCTGATCGGTAAAGACATTCTCAGCCTTAGCGCGAAAGCTCCGGAAACCGGGTAATTTGGGTAATTGCTGCATGAGCGGGTTCTGGCCGCCGGTAAAACCGGGGCGCTTCGTGGAGCCGGTACGGGCCTTCTGGCCCTTGGTACCGCGGCCGGCTGTCTTGCCCTTGCCCGCAGAAATACCACGGCCTACCCGCATACCTGCACGATGTTTGCTAACCTGTAATTCGTGATATTTCATGTCTATTCCTTACCTTTCGCTGCAACCTTAGCCGCTGCTTTGCCGGCCGGCTTGGCGGCCGCGGCCTTCTCTGCCGCAGTTACCCACTTGTCGGCAGGCACGAGGGCCTCAAGGGCTGCAATCGTCGCATAGGCGGTGTTCGCTTTATTGGAACTGCCGAGTGATTTGCTCAGTGCGTCACTGACGCCAGCGACTTCCAGAATAGTCCGCACGACACCACCGGCGATAAGTCCGGTACCTTTGCTGGCCGGCTTGATAAGTATTCGTGATCCTGCCACCTTGGCATCGGTCTCGTGCGGCAGCGTACCCCTGTAAAGTGGGACAACGATGAAGTGCTTCTTGGCAACTTCGGTAGCTTTAGTGATCGCCGACGTGACATCAGCGCCCTTAGCAATACCGATGCCGACTTTGGTCTTGCGGTCGCCTACAACCACCAGCGCGCGGAAACGAAACCGGCGGCCACCCTTTACGACGCGAGCAACGCGGTCGATGTGCAGGGTGCGCTCATCAAACTGCTTCTCTTCCGGTGCCATTTCCGGCCGCCGCGGGCGACGTGGTGCCCGGGATGCCTGTGTGTGTGGTCCCATACCTAAAACTCCAATCCATTCTCGCGGGCGGCGTCGGCTAGTGCCTGCACTCGGCCGTGATATAGCTTACTTTTACGATCAAAAACGACGCGCGTCACTTTCGCTGCCTTAGCCTTCTTGGCAATCTCTGCGCCGATCCATGCGGCCTTCTCAGTCATCGTCCCCTTGAGAGTCTTCTGCCCGATAGTCGAGGCGGCCGCCAGTGTGCGGCCAGTCATATCGTCGATAACCTGCACACTCACGTGCAAATTGCTCACATGCACGCTGAGCCGCGGGCGCTCTGTAGTACCTGTAACGGTGGCCCGCACACGCTTAGCGCGCAAATTCCGGTTCTGCACCGTATGCTTCAAAGTACCCATGGATTATTTCTCCTTCCCAGATTTGCCGGACTTGCGAAGAATACGCTCACCCGCGTATCTGATACCTTTGCCCTTATACGGCTCCGGCTTGCGCAAAGCCCTGATTTCGGCAGCTACCTGACCTACCTGTTGCTTGTTGATACCGCTGATTGTCACGGTATTCTGCTCGATAGCGGCCGTAATACCGGCCGGCAGCTTATACATGACGTCGTGTGAGTACCCTAAATTGAACTTCAGGTCCGTTCCGGCTTGTGCGACACGGAAACCAACACCGTTGATCTCCAGTTTTCTGCTAAAGCCTTGGCTCACACCAATGACCATGTTGTTGATGAGCGAACGCATCAGGCCGTGTTTGGCCCTGAGCATCGGCTCATCGTTAGCCCGCGTCACCAGTACGCGCTCACCCTCTTGCTCGACGGTGATACCCGGCATCGTAAATTGCTTCAGTGTGCCCTTGCTGCCCGCGACGGTTATTTCGGCGGGGTCGACAGTGATTGTCACACCGCTCGGCACTGCGATTGGTAGTTTTCCTACTCGACTCATTATTTATTCTTCCTTTATTACTTATTAAATGAATATGTTAGTGCAGTCCTAGGTAAAAGCGAAGCCCGCAAGGGAGCCGTACTAAAGGTACGGTGAGTGCGAACTAGGGCTTCTAACGGCGGAATGTGCAACATATTCGTCTAATATACCTTACAAATTAATTCGCCGCCTACCTTTTGCCGCTTAGCCTCATCACCGGTCATCATACCTTTGGAAGTACTCACAATAACCACGCCGCGGCCGCGTTTAACCACAGGGATATCTTTGGCAGCCACGTAGTAGCGCCGGCCCGGCTTGCTGAGGCGTACAATTTCGCTGATGCGGGCGTTTTCGGCCTCACCGTTTATGGTTACGACAAGCGTCTTTTCGACACCCTTGCCGTCAACCGCGACATCACTCACAAAATTGCTGCTTTTGAGCAAACGGGCAACAGCTTCTTTGACATTGCTGTGCGGCAGGCTGATCTCGCTCTTGTGCACGGCAATGGCGTTACGGATACGGGAAAGCATATCAGCGATGGGATCGGTAGATGTAATCATATATCTTTCCTCCTACCAGCTGCTCTTCGTTACACCGGGGATTTCTCCCTTGCTTGCATGTTCGCGGAAGCTAATGCGGGAAAGGCCGAACTGACGCATGTAGGCGTGCGGCCGGCCGGTCTCGACGCAGCGGTTCTTCCAACGGGTCGGGCTGGAATTGCGGGGCAGTTTAGCCAGGCCTTCCTGATCACCCAACTCCTTGAGGCTCGCCCGCTTGGCGGCATACTTTTGTATCATCTTCTGGCGCTTTAGGTCGCGCACGACTGCTGATTTTTTAGCCATTACTTATTCTCCTTTTCAAACGGCATCCCAAACTTCTGTAGCAGGGCTTTGGCATGAGCCGGTTCCTGGGCATCAATCACAAACACGACCTGTAAGCCATGCGCCGTCGTCGTTTCGTCAAAGCTCAGCTCCGGAAACACGCTCTGGTCGGTGAGGCCAATGCTGTAGTTGCCCTGCTTGTCAAACGCCCGGTTGCTCACCCCATGGAAGTCGCGCAACCGCGGCAGCACGATGTTAATGAGCCGGTCGGCAAACTCGTACATTTTATCGCCACGCAGCGTGACCTTCAGGCCGATCTTATTGCCTTCGCGCAGCTTAAAGCTGGCAATAGATTTGCGTGCGGTCGTCTGAACGGGCTGCTGGCCGGTAATCTTACGCAGTGTGTTGGTAGCAACTTCCATGTGCTTCTTATCGTCTTTGGCACGGCCCAGGCCGACATTCAGCACGATTTTCTCGAGCTTCGGCACCTGGTGAACATTACCTACACCCAGCTCCTTCTTGAGCTCCGGCACATATTGTGCGACGTAGGTACTGCGCAGTCGGGCAGTACTGAGTACTGGTTTTTCGGCAGTTTTGGCCATTACTTGATCTCCTTGCCCGATTTTTTATAGATGCGGGTTTTGGCGCCGTCTTTGTCGAGTTTGTAGCCAATCCGAGTAGCTTTCTTGGATACCGGATCAACGACAGCTACCTTGCTCACCCAGATCGGGCGGGTAATCTCGACAATGTCGCCTTGCGGGTGCTCGCGGTTAGGCTTTACGTGTTTCTTGGCGATGTTGATACCCTCGACCGTCACCTTGTTGTCAGCCGGATGCGTGGCCAGGATCTTACCGGTTTTGCCCTTGTATTTACCGCTGCGCACTACCACGGTGTCGCCCTTTTGCAAACGAATCTTAAACATAGTCAGAGTACCTCCGGAGCGAGCGAGATTATCTTGGCGTAGCCCATATCGCGCAGTTCGCGCGGTACCGGGCCAAAAATGCGGGTTGCACGCGGCTGCTTGTCATCACCAATAATAACTGCAGCGTTATCGTCAAACTTAATGGTGGAGCCATCATTGCGCCGGATTTCCTTGCTGGTACGCACCACGACGGCCTTTACTACGCTCTTTTTCTTTACGTTGCCGCTCGGGTTGGCATCCTTCACCGTAGCGACGATGATGTCACCGACACTCGCATAGCGGCGCCGGGTTCCGCCCAACACACGGATACATAGAATCTCTTTGGCACCGCTGTTATCACAGACGTTTAAGCGGGTTTCTTGCTGGATCATTTCCAAACTCCCCTGCCGTTTTGCCCAGCTAGCCGGCCCAGCCGTCCAGCTTGCCAAAACTCTTGTCGCATTACGGCGTCATCAGTTCCAGTGCTCGCAAGCAGTACTCTCTTGTACAGCTTGCTGTGCGCTTCGCTGTTTCCTTGTACTGCACTCAAGCAGAAGAAGTTTGGTCTGTACGTTGCAATCATACTAGTTTTCTCCCCCGGCATCTTCTGCTTTGGCTTTGCTCGCTTTGTGGCCGGTGTCTTCCGATGTAACGGCCTTCAGCGAATCCTCGCGCAATGCCGGCTTCTCAATGATGCGGTCGAGCACAAACCGCTTGCGCGCGCTGAGCGGCCGGGTTTCAGCGATAGCCACGCGATCACCCACATGCGCTTCATTCTTCTCGTCGTGGGCCATAAACTTTTTGCTGGAGCTGTACTGCTTGCGGTACAACGGATGTGTCTTGCGCGTCAGTACAGTCACGATAATGGTCTTGTCGGCCTTGTCGGATGACACGGTACCGATAATGGTCTTGGGCATTACTGTGCCTCCTTAGCTTCCATGAGACAAACCTGGCGGTTTTTCTCATCGCGCCGGGAGCCGAAATAAATTCGGCTGCTCGGGCTGCTCTTTTCCCTAATAGCTGCACTCATTAGTTCGTCTCCTTGGTTAGTTGTTCGCTAAGCACTGTCAGCATACGGGCCAGATCCTTGCGCTTGCCGCGGATAAGGCGGACATTTTGGATCTCACCGCTGCTGAGGCGCCGCTTCAGCTCAGCGATCTCGTCGCGCAGTTTAGTGCTCTCGGTCGTTAGTTCGGTGGTCGAATATTTACGGATTTCAGTCATTTTCATGATGCTACACCTCCTCCCTGGTCAGGAATTTGGTCTTTACCGGCAGCTTATGGCCTGCCAGACGCATGGCTTCTCGAGCGGTTTCCTCGCTGACGCCTTGCATTTCAAACAAGATAGTACCGGGCTTTACCTTGGCCACGAAATACTCCGGATTGCCCTTGCCGCTGCCCATTTTTACATCAAGCGGCTTCTTTGTAACGGGAGTGTGAGGAAAGATACGGATCCAAATCTTGCCACCGCGCTTAATGTAGCGTGTCATTGCCTGACGAGCGGACTCGATCTGGCGGGATGTGATGCGCTCGTGGCCTTGAGCCTGCAGGGCAAATTCACCGAATGCGATGTAGTTGCCGCTTGTCGCGACACCACGCACCCTTCCTTTGCGCACCTTGCGGTGCTTGGTTCTGCTAGGGATTAACATGCTCTTACGCCTCCCCCTTATAGATCCACACCTTTACACCGATGATGCCGGCTGGC
>DASVGU010000083.1:0-10091 GCA_036379375.1 Saccharimonadales bacterium (SeqCode) | reverse complement strand
CAAAAATCATAATCGCGACGACGGCAGTGATGCTGACGCGCTTCCAGGCACTGATACTGCGCCAGCGGCGCGGCTTTTTGGCTACAGCCGGGGCATCCTCCTCAATATCTCTATCTCTGTTTTGGTCCATCAGCACCTATTATAGCAAATCGCCCACCTCTTTCTTTCGGACTGACGGCAAATCCCTCTGTCCTCTTTCACCATCTAATTGGGTCTCATTCTAGCTGAAGTAGATATAGACGAGGCCGGAAGCCGGAATGGTCGTTTCGTAGAAGTTGCCGTCGTAGTAGAGGTTGTACTGATCGACGGTGATGGTGCCGTCGCCATTGACGCTTTTGACCCACATGGCGTGGCCCCATGGGTCGCCGGAGCCGCCCATGTAGATAGCCACTGAGTTCACTTTTGGTGTCGTGCCGGTGGGAATGCCGGCACGGGCGGCATCGCCCGGCCACTGGTTAGCATCGCCAACCCCGCCCCAGTACGGCATATAGCCATAGGTCTTGTATACCATCCAGGCGGTGTAGCTGACGCATTCGCGGTTGTACATACCCCAGTTGTCTATAGTATTATCGAGCGAATAATTACATCCCCAGCTGCCGTACGGCCCGGCTGCCGAAGCCGGATACCCGCCGCCGCAGCTACCGCTGTAGTCTACGCGCCCGGTGCCTACCAGCTTGCGGTTGGCGGCAATTTGCTCGGCGCGCAAGGTGGCAATTTGCGATTGGTTGGATTGAATTTGCGAATCGTACGCTGCCTGCTGGCCTTCGTTATATGCAAGTAAGCTGTTGGCCTGGGATTGCGCTGCCGAAAGTTGTTGCTGCTGTTGCTGTTGCTCCTTCAGAAGCTGGTCAACCTGGCTCTTCTGAGCCTGCAATGTGGCCTGGAGCGATGCGATTTGCTGGAGCGTGCTCTGAATTTTGCTCTGGACCGCCAGGTAGGCCTCTTGTTTATCGACATAATCACTGAGGCTGCTACTGGTCGCGAGCATCTCTATAGGTGTAATCTGCCCGCTCACGTACAGCGAGCGGATGTCATTGGCAAGCACACTCTTTTCGTGCTCAAGCTCCGCTTGAGCGGCCACAATCTGGTTCTGTAAGTCGGCCTGTTTGGCCTGGTTGGCGGTGATGTTAGCCTGCAGGCCCGCAATTTGCGCCTGCAGCTGATTGATTGTCGCCTGGTAGCCGTTAGCCTGCGCAAGCAAGCCGTTGAGCGTGTTCTGCGCCGAGACGTTTTGCTGCTCAAGCGCATTAATCTGACTATCATACTGATCGGCTCGTACGAGCGGTGACAACAGCGCCGCCCCCACTACCAAGCAGCTCACCAATACAAGCACTGGCGTACTGCGAAGTCGCCTGAGTACCATTTGACGTTTTTGTTTGTTTTTAGGCATTGTTTTTGTCTTAAAAATGCTTGAGCTTATTATACTGCGTGACGCCAACTTTTACAACTACCCTCCGCTCTGGTCCCTGGGCCTTAAAAATCTTCCCTGAGTAATATATCTACCGTAAAGCGGCGACGTGCAATGGTACAGTGTGGGATGAGGCAGGAAGCCCGAAGCGCAGCGCACTATAAAAGTGCGTGAGCATCGGACTGGACTGATTCGTCCGCAATGTGCTGTTGCACGTTGGCGCGCTCTGGTTATTTCGATTTGAATTTGAGATACCGTCTGGTCGCAATATAAGAAGAAACGGCTCCAATAACTATACCAATTGCGACCTGCAGTGTCAAAAACCACCAGAAATGGCCGTCGAAATACGTCGTCGCGTAGCCGATATCGAGCAGTCCCAGGCTGCTTGCCTGCAGCGTCGAGCTGCTCGCCACAAACACCGAGTTGATGATGAGCACCGATATCACCGCCGACAGAATGCCATATATTGCGCTCTCCACGATAAACGGCCCGCGGATATAACTGGTACTGGCACCCAGCAGTCGCATAATATGGATTTCGTCGCGCCGGTTGAAAATTGCCATCTGAATCGTGTTAAAGATAATTAGCGCGCTCACCACCGCAAAAACGATCACCGCAATTATCCCAATTTCCCGCAAAATATCGGTAGCGTGCGTAATATTGTCGATTGCTTGCTTGAGATCGCCCGAATACGACGGCGGGTTTGACTGCAAAGCCTTGATCTTCGGTGTGCTCAAAAACGCCTTGATACTATTGAGCTGGTTTAAATCCCTCGGAAAGATGTGTATCGTCGCCCACAACGGGTTCGATGTCTCATCAACCGCCTGCTGTATCTGGGCATTGCCCTGGTTTTGCTGGATAAATTGCCGCAGCACCTGGTCCTTGCTCAAATATTGCACCGATTTGGTGTTGGGCAGCGCCTTGAGCTCGGTGATAAGCTGCTTCGTTTGCACCGGTGTCACCGAATCGTCCAGGTATACCGACACGTCAATTTTGCTCATCACCTGGTTGATCGTGTGGCTAAATGCCGCATTGGCCACGAGCGAGAACAGCACGATAGTGAGTGTAACGATCATTACCGCCATCGCCGCGATTGCCAGGCTGATGTTACGCATAAAGTTCACCGTACCGGTGTGCAGGATGCGCAGAAATGTGATGAGGTGTCGCTTCATAGTCTTTTTAGATCTTCAGTTCTCTTCTCTCTTACAGTTCCCTTACGCCGAAAGTTTATAGCTGGCATTTGCGCGGTCGGACACGATTTTGCCGTTCTGGATGGTGACCACGCGGCGCTTCAACTTGTTGACGATGTCGACATTGTGGGTCGTGAGCAGCACGGTCGTGCCGTAACGGTTAATCTTCTCGAGCACCTTTATGACATCCCAGGCATGTTTGGGGTCGAGGTTACCGGTAGGCTCGTCGGCAATGAGAATTTTGGGCTGGCGCACAATGGCGCGGGCAATCGCCACCCGCTGGCGCTCACCGCCGGACAGCTCCACCGGCATGCGCTTCTCCTTACCCTTGAGGTTTACGATATCGAGCACTTTCGGCACCGTATGCATAATTTCTTTGTGCCCCGCACCGACGATTTCCAGCGCAAAGGCAATGTTCTCGAACACCGTCTTGTTGGGCAGCAATTTGAAGTCCTGGAACACCACGCCGATTTTGCGCCGCAGCAGTGGAATGTCTTTGTCTTTCAGCTTGTCGTAATCGATGCCGCCGATAACGATTTTACCACTGGTGGGCCGCTCCTCACGCGTGAGCAGCCGCAGCAGCGTCGTCTTGCCGGCACCGCTCTGCCCCACCACAATGACGAACTCCCTCGGCTCAACGTGCAAGCTGACACGGTCCAGTGCCGACCCCAGTTCTTTGTTGTAAGTCTTGGTTACTCTGTCCAGTAAAATCATGGGGCTGCGCCTCTTGGCAGCATTCTACTGTCACTTTTAGGTGAAATCATGAGGCTACGGCCCCCCAGTAGCATCTTATCGCCACACAGCGGAAGAATCATTAGCATTATTGTAACATATCCGGCTCGCATCGTCCCCCCCCTCCATCAGCCTTCCCTCCTACTAAATATATTTCCTACTATTTGGAGGTTCAACCTCCAAGCTATTACGACACGTTTCCTCATCTTAAGAGAGTCTAAGAGGGTACAACACCTTAAAACCCTTAAGGAAGTTGACTCCTCTTTGTCGTGGTTATTGCTAATTGCCTTGAAGCTCAGCAAGCGTTATACCAATAAGAATACCCCACACAATACCAGCAATAATCTCCAGGACTAGGAGCGTCACAGATAATCCGAAGCCCCAGCTAGCAACTCGCCAGACATGTTCAAGTTCTGCTCGTTCATCTGGATCATTGCTCACTAGTGAACGCAGGCGAGACCGGCTCAAGGCACCGAGAATGACACCAAGAAGTGGTATGAGAAGCCCAATGAAACTCCAGTAGGCTAAGCTTTGTGCTTTGTAATAGGCATCTACTGCGTACGGATTCGACATAGTTCCCCTTTACTTATTTTTTATGGGGCGTGTCGACATAAAAAGCGACAACCCACTCTAGGTTGTCTAGGCCAGCAGTAGATTTGCGCTACTGAGTTCAAGTGAGTTGCCGCTACTCGCGCACAAATCACCCGCTCAGGGTATAAAAACTGCTGACTCCTAGACTTCTTTAGGATACAGCACGTATAACGTTTTATCTACACGTCCACTTATTCTTCTTCTGATACTCAGTAGTCACCTTACGACAACCAAAAATATAAGTTTTGCACAACTCAAGCACAAGTAAGTATGATGTACCAGATTATACCTGTCCGGCCCTGCCCAAATACAAAATAGTAGTTCAAGCCTAGCCTTGCATACCGGACGAAAGAATCAGCTCGCCCACGGACCTATAGCTTTGCAAACTAGTTGCCGAGGGTGTGGTCGAGATAGGCAGCGATGAACTCGTCGAGGTCTCCGGCCAGGATGGCGTCGGGATCGGTGGAGGTATAGCCGCTGCGGAGGTCCTTGACCTGCTTGTACGGATGCAGCACGTAGTTGCGGATCTGGCTGCCGAATTCGTTGGCGGTGTCCGGCCCCTTAAGGTCGCTGATTTTTTCAGCGTGTTGCTCGAGCTGGAGCTGGGCCAGCCGAGAGCGCAGAATAGTCATCGCCATTTCTTTGTTTTGCAGCTGGCTGCGCTCGTTCTGGATGGCTACCACGATGCCCGTCGGCAGGTGCGTGATACGCACCGCGCTGTCGGTGGTATTGACACTCTGGCCGCCATGGCCGCCGCTGCGGTACACGTCAATGCGCAGATTTTTGTCGCCGATAATTACATCCTCCGGCTGGTCGATTTTCGGCACTACCTCCACCTTGGCAAAGCTGGTCTCACGCGAAGCCGCCGAGTTGAACGGGCTAAGCCGCACCAAGCGGTGCACACCGTGCTCACCCTTGAGCTTACCATAGACAAAATCACCGCTTATGTCCAATACTATACTTTTTATAGTATTGGGCGTTTCGCCGGGACTTTCCTCTACGGTCGTTGCCTTCCAACCCTGTTTCTCGGCATAGCGTACATACATGCGCAGCAGCATGGCAGCCCAATCCTGTGCATCGGTGCCGCCGGCGCCGGCCGAAATGGTTACAATAGCGTCGTGGTCGTCGTACGGGCCGGTGAATTTGAGCTGTGCTTTGAGTGCGTCAAAACCATCGCCTATACCATTTATGTGCTCACGCAGCTCCGGTTCCATAGAAGTATCGGCGCCGGCGAGTAATTCTATATCGTCTGCGATATCTTTAAGAAGTTTTTGCCACGGCCGGACGCGCGCCTCCAATCGGGCAATTTGCTTCATAACGTCTTGCGCGCGGAGGTTGTCGGCCCAAAAGTCCGGCTGCTCGCTTTCCTGCTGAAGCCGGGCAAGCTCACGCTCCAGCGCCGGCAATTGCAGCTGCTCTGCCGCCGCCTGAATCTCCCGCTGCAGCCCCTTGGCCTTTGCTACTAATTCATCCATCCCCTCCATTTTACAGGAGTTCTCCAAAATGGTGCTACTCTACTCTTTGTCCCACAGCGGCGCCAGCTGCGCCCGTAACTCCCCCGCAAACTCCTCGCCGCAATCGCCCAGCACACCGAGCCCCCATAGCCCATCGGCAAACAGCGCGCGCGCAATGCGCACAATCTGAGCCTTGTCGATTGCCCTGATGCGCTCGGGAATACGGTAATAGTCCTCGATATCGCCGTCGAAGAAATAGCGGCCGGCATAGCCGCCGGCGGTCCCGCCGACCGTTTGGGCACTGCGCTGGAACCGGCCCAGCGCGTATTGCTTGGCACTTTCTATCTCGCTGCCGGCAATCTGCGCCCTCATAACCTTGGTAAGCTCATCGATGATAATCTTGAACAGTGCCGGCGCGTTTTTATCGGAAACCTGGGCGCCAAACCACCAATTGCTCGCGTCGCGCGTCTGGGATATGCCGCTGCTCATACCATACACGAGACCGCGCTCACGCGCTGCGCCAAGGATTTTGGAATAGAGCGTCTCGGTGAGCATGGTATTGACCAGACTTAACGCGTCAGTCTCGGGGTCGCTCATGCGCCGTGCCATGAACGTGTCGATGTAGAAATACAGATTTTCGACTGTGTCGTTGAGGATACACACCGGCTTTTTAAGCGTTTTGGGCACCTCACGCGGCAGCGCAAAACGCTTGCCCTTACTAGGAAGATCGATGGTCTCAAACATTTGCTCGATGGCCCCGCGGCGGCGGCGATTGAGATTGCCGGCGATCACAAAACGCAGGTTTTGCGTATGATGCGTACGACTGTAGTGCTCACGCACGTCCTCGACATTTACGTTGCGCATAAGTTCCAGGCGCTCCGTGTCGGTACGGGTGATGAGCCCGAGCTTACGCCGCATCTCGAGACTCAGGCGGCGGAAATGATTGTTGGCCCGGGCAACCATCTCCTCTTGCACATTGCCGAACTCGGCCTCAAATTCTTCCTGCAGAAACAGCGGCCGGCTGATGGCCACCAGCAACAGCCCCAGCACGCGGTCCCACTCAAAATCGGCACATTCGGCCTCGTAGCTGATGTCGTACACACTGGTCGTGGCGTTGCTGTACGCGCCGTTTTTCTCGAGCTCGGCCTGGAAATCGCGCGCCTTGGGAATCATCTCGTTGGCACCCAGCAGCACGTGCTCCATGAGGTGCGGCACTTCCCATTTTTTAGGATCCACCAGATACTCGCCGGCCCGGAAGTTGATATCGAAGGTCATCACCGATGCATCCGGCACATGCACGAGCAACCCCTTCGCACCGTTACTGAGACTGATTTCTGATACGGCGTGCTTCATACTCAGCTTCTCCCCCCAATCGAGGACGGCCGTAGGATATAGATCAGAGCCAGAATTGCTCCAGCATAGTGCAGTTTGTTCGAGAAGCGAGCACCGAAGCGCAGCGCACTTTGGGGTGCGTGAGCATCGGAGCGGAGATTATCGGGCAAAATGTGCATCCTGGAGCAATTCTTACTTTCGCTTTCGGGCTTTCGTCTTACGCTGCCGTTCTGCCTTGCGCGCCTTCTTGTGTTTGACTACTGCCTGCTTGCGCGCGGCCGATTCCGCCTTTTTGGAGCTAAAATCACCCTCGTCGAACTCCTGTTCTTCGGACTGGATCTGGCCCGCGTTGCTGATACTGCCCCGGGCAGCGCGCGTCAGCTCGGTCTCAATCGGCCGGTCGAGCTGCGAGAGGTCGATCGGCTGCGCGTGCAGCACGGTGCGCAGCACGCTGTGGCGCAAATCCTGCTGCATCGCCTCAAACAGCTGCTGGCCGCGGCGGCGATATTCTACCAGCGGATCCTGCTGACCCACGCTCATCCAGTGGATACCTTCGCGCATGTGGTCCATATTTTCGAGATGCTGCATCCACAGCTCATCAAGTACCTGCAGGTAGATGTCACGCTCGACTTTGCGCATGATCTCAGGGGTAAAAGCCGTCTCGCGGGCTTCGTACAGCTCCTTGCTGGCCGAGAGCAGTGCCGGCTCAAATTTATCGGCCTCGGTATCAAACAGGCGGTCCAGCGCCGGCTCGTCAAACGGGAACACCTCGCGGATCGCACCCTCAAATTCGTCGGTGGTGAGCAGCGGCGAGTTCGCCAGCAACTGTGATTCTTCCTTTATAAACGCGTTGATACGCTTCTCGATGTCGGGCTGGTTGAGGATCTCACGGCGCATCGCATATATCGCCTTGCGCTGGCGGTTCATAACATCGTCGTACTGCACGACGTTCTTGCGCTGGTCAAAGTGAAAGCCCTCGACCTTTTTCTGCGCGCCCTCGAGCGATTTGGAAATAAGCCGGTTCTCGATAGGCGTTTCGTCGTCGACGTTTAGCCGGCCCATAATGCTGGCAATGCGGTCACCGCCGAAGATGCGCATAAGGTCGTCCTCGGCACTCACAAAAAACTGCGTCACGCCCGGGTCGCCTTGGCGCCCGGAACGGCCGCGCAGCTGGTTGTCGATGCGACGTGATTCGTGCCGCTCGCTGCCCACCACGAACAGCCCGCCCAGCTCTTTGACTCCCTCGCCCAGCACAATATCGGTGCCGCGCCCGGCAATGTTGGTTGCCAGCGTGACCGCGCCCTTTTCACCGGCACGCGCCACAATCGCGGCCTCTCGTTCATTATTCTTGGCGTTGAGCACCTGGTGCGGGATACCGGCCTTGGCCAGCAAACCGCCCAGCAGCTCGTTTTTCTCGATAGATGCGGTACCCAGCAGTACCGGCTGCCCCTTTTCGTGCAGCATCTTCACTTCGCGCACGACGGCCTTGAATTTGCCCATTTCGGTGCGATAAATCCGGTCCGGGCGATCTTCACGGACTACTTTGCGGTTGGGCGGAATCTCCACCACGTCGAGCTTGTAAATCTGGTGGAATTCCTCGGCCTCGGTCATAGCGGTACCGGTCATGCCGGCCAGCTTTTCGTACAGGCGGAAGTAGTTCTGGAAAGAAATCGTTGCCAGCGTCATGCTCTCCTGCTGGACTTCCACGCCCTCCTTGGCTTCGATAGCTTGGTGCAAGCCTTCATTGTAGCGCCGCCCGGCCAGCAAACGCCCGGTAAACTCGTCGACGATCACTACCTCGCCGTCTTTGGTCACCACGTAATCTTTGTCGCGCTTGAACAGCGCCTGCGCCTTGAGTGCCTGCTGGAGGTGATAGATCGTGCGGATGTTCTCGGCAGCATAAAGATTGCTCAGCCCAAGTGCTTTTTCAAGCTTTTCGACTCCTTGGTCAGTCAGTACGACGGTTTTACGCTTCTCGTCGGTCTCGTAATCGTCGTCTTTCTTGAGCTGCCGCACCACCTTGGCAAATTGGGCGTAGGCGTTCCCGCTGGTCACGCTCGGCGCCGAAATGATCAGCGGTGTGCGGGCCTCATCAATAAGGATGGAGTCGGCCTCGTCAACGATGGCATAGTGCAGGTCGCGCTGGCGCAGCTGGTCGACTTCGCGCACCATGTTGTCGCGCAGATAATCAAAGCCCAGCTCGTTGTTGGTGGCATACGTGATGTCGGCAGCGTATGCCTCCTGGCGCGTGCACGGCTTGAGATGCCGGAAGCGGTCATCATCGTGGCTTTCATCCACGAACTTCGGGTCGTAGAGGTACGAATGCTCAGGGATAATAATACCGACGCTCAGGCCCAAAAAGTCGTATACCGGACCCATCCAGCCGGCACCGATGCGTGCCAGATAATCGTTTACCGTTACGAAATGCGCACCCTTCCCGGCGAGCGCATTGAGGTAGAGCGGCAGCGTCGCCACCAGAGTCTTGCCTTCACCGGTCTTCATCTCGGCCACGTTGCCCTCGTGCAGCACGATGCCGCCCATGAGCTGCACGTCGAAGTGCCGCTGCTGCAGTGTCCGCCCCGCCACCTCGCGCACCAGTGCAAACGCGTCAGGCAGGATCTTGTCCAAACTTTCTTTCTTGAGCCGCTTTTTCAGCAGCGGTGTTTGCTCTTTCAGCTGCTTGTCGGACATCTTGGCATAGGTGTCGGTGAGCGCATTAATCTCCTTGACGCGTTTGCGCAGACGCTTGAGCGTTTTGGCCTGCGGATCGCCGAGCAACTTTTTAAAGACAATGTTCATAACTAGCGCAATAACTCCTACTGGCCTCTTTAGTCGAGTCACCAAATACTTATCTAGGAGGTAATTATAGCGATTCTTCCCTGGAAATAAAACAGTTCCGGCTCAAAAAGCCCTCTCAAAAGCTCTGAAACGCTTTCCATCTGGCTATAGACAGAGCCCTGCAAACCTTTTCAGGCAGCTTGCTCGGGCTCGATACGTTCCCGGCGCCGAAAGCGGCCCAGTATGCGCCGCGTAAATTTGGCACTCAGGTGCTGATCCCTGTAGCGCCGGATCAATTGCTTCAAACGAACCTCCACGATGTCGGCGGCCGCATATATATTTACCGTACTTTCCGACACGGCCAGATCCTCGTGCGGCAAGTGCAGCACTACCGCACAGGTGTATTTGCTACCCGGCTCGGATTTATTTTCCTTCAGCTCGACGACGGCGTGGGCGCTCGCCCGGCAGGCGCGCGGCAGGTATTTGTCCAGCCGGCCGATTTTCTTGGTAACATATTTGCGCAAATGATCATCAACCGTCATGTGCACACCCGTCAGTTCAAATTTCTGTAGCATAGTTACCCCCTATCCGGGCCATGGGCACCGC
>DASVGU010000082.1:0-4072 GCA_036379375.1 Saccharimonadales bacterium (SeqCode) | reverse complement strand
GATAGCGCACACAATTGTCAGCTGGAAAATTGTTTTCTCGGTACCGCGCCGGGTAGTGTTAACTTCACCGGAGCTGCCCAAGCCCGCGCCCAGGTCTGCCCCACGCGTCTGCACGAGTATCAACAGCGTCAGCAGCAACATCGAGATCAGTGTAATATAGTTAAAAACGTTCATGAGTGATTTCTTCCCTCCAGAATAGCTGTTACTAGATAGTTTACCAGGCCAATCATCAACCCCGCAAATATCGCCGCCCAAAAGTTGGTCACATGCAGGCTCGTATACAACTTGCTGGCGATAAACACCATAAATCCGTTGATAACCAGCATAAAGAGTCCCAGCGTGAGCAACACCGCCGGCAGCGACAAAAATATGATAACCGGCCGAAGTATCATGTTGATAACCGCCAATATCAAGCCTGCGACAACTATGACGTACAGTTTGCTGCCGTAATCAATCCCGCCGCTGCCCAGTATGCCGGCGGCAATCCACAAACCCAGGCTGCACACTAGCCAACGCAGCAAAAAACGACCAAGTAATGTCATATCACTACTATTGTACTTACTCCGCGTGTCGGCCGTCCAGCGCACGCGGTAAACCGGCGGTGAGCACTGCTATGCCAGTATCCGTAATAAGTACGTCATCCTCGATGCGCACCCCGATCGCCTCATCCGCCACATAAATTCCCGGTTCTACCGTGAGCACCATGCCCGGCTGCAGCGGCTGGCTGTAATCACCCGTATCGTGTACGTTCAGCCCCATGAAATGCGATGTGGCGTGGGGATAGAATCGGCGCACGCTATCCTGATCGATAGATTTTATGAGCCCCAGCGTACGCAGCTTTTCACCCATAAATTGCTCCACTTTGGCCTCGTAGTCCCGTATAACTACTCCCGGCTGCAGGAGTGACTTGGCGTACTCCTGCACTTCCAAAACCGTATCATACATGTTGCGCTGACGCTTCGTAGGTTTGCCGCCCAGCGCGACCGTACGCGTAATGTCGGCGGCGTAGTGTTCGACCTCTGCACCCACGTCCAGCACCACTAACTCGTCCGCTGCCAGCTGGCCGTTGTTCGCGACATTGTGCAAGGTGCAGGCCCGCCGGCCGCTCGCAACTATCGGCTCAAACGCATGCTCTGCCGCCCCGCGGGAGCGAAACCCTCTGGTTATGTCCGCCTCTATCTCATATTCGTATGCATACGTGCGAAGCTTGGCCGGTTTCGTAACTTCCTTGAGTGTCTCTGCGGTAATGTCGATGGCCGCCTGTATTGCGCCGAGCTCCACCGGTTGCTTTACCATACGCTGGCGGCGCAAGTGCTGACTCAAATCCAGCTGCTGCAGCCGGGGGTTCAGCTCGTGCAGCATATCGAGCAATCTGGCCCGCGCCGGGTTTGCGTAGAAGCCCATGGTTTCTACATATGCCGGTGCGGGAGCAAGCGTCGCGACATGCTTCGCCCGCTTGAGGCGCGCTGCCAAGAGCCGCTTGCCTTCTTCCTCATCCACAAACATCGAAATACCCGAGCGCGACCGCATGTACGCGGCGTCCACTTTGCCGTCAAACGCCTGACGCGACGCATTGCGGGACGGCACAATCAGATACTCTTTATCTTTGTCCATCACGAGCACTGCATCCGGCTCCTCAATGCCGCTCAAATACCAAAAGTTCGCATCTTGCGCAAAGGGATACGTCGCATCGGCGCCGCGCTGCAGCAGGCCATTACCGGTGATGACAATCGGCGCTGTTCCTGTAAAAAGCCGGCGCAAATTCTGCCGGTTGCCCGCAAAAAACTCACTAGAGAAAAGCTCTCTCATTTCTAACACCCAAGTATACAGCTTTTCGACCACAAACAGCGAGAGATTCCCTCACCTCTGGAGGGGGATCTCTCCTTAAGCGCCCCTAGAATCTCGGATATGCTCCGGCTACACGCCGGCGCGGACCGAGCACACCGGCCACGCACCCCAGCCCTGACGGGCTTGCAGCATCTGGGCACGAGCAATCTGCTCCTCACGGCTCGCCTGACTCGGCAAACCGCTGCCTCCGACGGCCTGCCAGCTGGACAACGTAAATTGCAGCCCGCCATAGAAGCCGTTACCGGTATCAATACTCCAGTCGCCGCCCGATTCACACTGGGCAATCCGATCCCACACACTCGTGCCGCTCGAATCCGGCTGGTACGCCACCGTGCGCGTTTGCACCGGCACCGGTGTGCTTACCGCCGCTGTCACTACCGGTTCACTCACTGGAGCACTCGCGGGCACAGCCGGCGCGCTCACGGGCAGCGGCCGATCCGGCAGCTGCTCGCCTGCGGCCGGGATACGAATCTGCTCACCAGGATAAATCAAATCCGGATCGCTTATCTGCGTGTTGGCGTCAAACAGCCGCACATACGTCGTCTGTTGCTGTCCAGCGATCCCGGCTAACGTGTCACCCGGCTGCACCACCGCATACTCCGGTTGCGGTACCGTCGGTGCCGGACTGGCTTGTTTGGTGTTTTTACGAGCAGCCCTTGCAGGCTCATGCGCCGTTTGCTGCATCTGCACTATAGCCGTGTTATTTGCTGGATTACTGTTTGTGTGTATATGGGCAGGAACGCCCTGCGCGGCAATCGAAGCCGCAGCCAGCAGTACTGCCGGCATTGCTGCCTTCAGTTGCATAGATACATTAACCTCCTCTTACCCCCTCACACGAGCCCTCAGAAAATATATAATTTTGCTACTAATCCAAGGTGTTTTGGGGTTGTCTCCGTGCCACCTCACTTTTTGCGGCACAAAGACTATCGTACTAAACATAAGCATTTGTGTCAAGAAGTCAAGAATGTGTCAGGGCGCAGACGCAGCCGTTACCCCGGGCTGGGCACTGGCTTCACATTTTTCGCGCCGAGGGGGCCGAGCGCTGTTCTCGCTTCAGCGGGCGAAGATATTGCTTCAGGATGGCAGCCTTCTTTTCACCTACCACTTTCGCAAGCTCAAAATCGCGCGCTTGCAGCACTCCGCGCATGCTGCCAAAGGTCTTAATAAGCTTCTTGCGTGTTACCGGGCCAATAGTCGGAATATCATCGAGCAGGCTCGCCGTTTGGCCCTTTACCTTCAATACCGAGTGGTAACTCACCGCAAAACGGTGCGACTCATCACGAATGCGCTGCAGCAGTTTGACCAAATTGGTGCTGTGCGGCACATTCACCAGGATAAACTCATCGCTCTGCGCCATGTAGCCGCCCAACCGGTGCAGCTCCGGCTCGTTCAGCTCCACGTTACTGCTCCCTAGACTCTCACCTCTAGGCTGTGCCATACTATGCGTTTTCCCCCTTTGGGAGCTTTGGGAGGACAGACCTCCTAAACTCAATTTTCGTGTTGTGATAGGCTTTTTTGTGACGATTTGCTCCTCTCGCTTGGCAAGGCCAACGAATGGAATCGTGTCCTGCCCCTGCTCGTCACGCGCCCGGATCGCCGCGTCGAGCTGCCCTTTGCCGCCGTCGATGAGCACCAGGTCCGGCTTGCCCCAATCTTTCAGATGCTTTTCGCTCAGCCGGCGGGCAATCGTCTCGTGCATATTAAAAAAATCGTCGTTCTGCTGACGGCTCATCTTAAACTTGCGATATTGCGCCTTGTCGCTCACGCCATTGGTGAACACCACCATGCTGGCCACCACATTCGTGCCCTGCATGTGTGAGATGTCGTAGCCTTCAATCCGGCGCGGAAATCCGGGCAAACTTAACAAGTTAACTAATTCATTCAGCGCGTGGTCTTTGCTGATATCCATAAACTCTTTGTCGCTAAAAACGATCTGTTTGTGCAAATTTTGCAGCGCAAACAATTGGTTGCGAACATGCGCCGCTGCCTCAAAATCCTGGGCCTTGGCAGCCGCCTTCATATCCTTCTCCAGCTCGCGCACCACCGCCGCGCGTTTGCCCTCAATAACACGCATGAGCTTGCGCAAATTGGCCCGATAATCGGTAAGCGATGTTTTGCCCTCCTCGAGCCCCGGGTCAAGTCCCAGGTGATAGTGCAGCGTTACCCGCTTCTGCCCGCCGATCCGGCGCGTGGCAAACGGGAAAATCCGGCGCAAAATTTTGAG
>DASVGU010000081.1:0-3641 GCA_036379375.1 Saccharimonadales bacterium (SeqCode) | reverse complement strand
GCATCGTGGCCGAAATCAACCCCATATCCTACGCCGTTGATGCCTTGCGCGACACGCTCATCGGCCAGACCCACTTCGGGCTCGCCAAAGATTTCATCGTACTCATTACAGCCGCCATCGTTCTCATCGTCTTCGGCGCCTACCGCTTCCGCCACATCGAAGCCTAAGAAGTTTGTATTTACTCACATATAATGATATAATGTGCCTATGAAAGAGCCGTTTTCTCTCCACAGGCCACCCGATGAGATGATGAGAGATCCCACCACTGCCGTACTTATCGGTAATTCTATCTCCACCGACCACTTCCACGACCTGGGCGAGACCACCGATCAAATAGCGCAAGCCGAAGGCGTATTGACAGTGGCATTCGACCGCGGATCCGGTGCCCCGCTCCCGTTTGTAAACACACGTCTCAAGCAGGAGCTGTCCAGGGGTGACATACGTGCGGCCTTAAAATATGCGAGCAAGCTCGACAACGTACTCGATGCCAACGGTATCGAGACCTCTATCGCCAGCGGGCAGTCGGGCGGTGCGTATGCGGCCTTCGTCTTGGGTATGACGGAAGGCGTCCGCAGCCTCAAGTTGGTCCATGGGTCAGAAATGCCCGCCCTCACACCGGTGCTCACCGATCCTCTCAAATTCTTCCAAAGCCAGCTTAAGCTGCAAGGTACGACTGTCGCTGCAGCATACCCCGGAATGCCCGGCAAGTGGCCCTGGACCGAGGAGCAGCTCGTAACATCTACCGAGCCTTCTTTAATCCTTCCATTTGACGATCACCGGGATCTGGCACTCTGGCCCAGCCTCCAAAGAGCAGTCTCCATTGCCAGACTGTTCCTGCGGGAGAAGCGATATTATCAGGGAGCTTGGTCGCGCGGAAATATGATCGACGAGATTGAAAAAAATGTCGCTACGAGGCACGTTTTCCCCTTCCATCTCGATATAGCGAACGTCAGCATGGTGTTGCCGGCGGACACACCCGAGCACGAGGAGGCTTCCCGCGCCGCGGCTGCGCGTCTCGATGAGATTGCCGCGGAATCGGATGGATGGTTTACATGGAAAAGGCGGCCGGATACACAGCATCAATCGTTTGACAACCGCCCCTACTTCCTCTCGTGCCTGTACGACGCCGCCAAACAACGGCACATAGAACTTCCGGTACCCGATTATGATGCCGCCTATCCCTTACTAGCGGGCGCACCTGCCTGGTTCAGCAAGCAATTGCTTTCCGCAGCATAAAAAATCTATCTGTTAGCTGCTCAGCCTGATACTGTGCCACTTGGCCGGTGGTCACCGCGCCACTTGGCGATTTCGCCGTGGTGCCCGCTTAGCAGCACCTCCGGTACCGTAAGGTCGCGGAACACCTCCGGCCGTGTAAACTGCGGATATTCCACCGTCTTATCGTCATCCTGGAACGACTCGATTGCCGCGCTCATCTCGCCGCCCAAAACCCCGGGCAGCAGGCGCACCACGCTGTCCACGATTATCATCGCCGGCAGTTCGCCGCCGGTCAGCACATAATTACCGATGGAATACTGCTTGTCCACCCAGTGCGTTATGCGCTCGTCGTACCCCTCGTACCTGGGGCAAAGCAGGATGATTCCCTGTCCGCTTGCCGCTGTGGCCTTCGCATGCGACTGCAGGAACGTTTCACCCCTGGGAGTAGGCAAGATGACTGCTGCATCTGGATCGGCCGTTTTAGCGGCCTCTACGGCGGCTACGAGCGTATCTACCCGTAGCAGCATGCCGTCGCCACCCCCGTACGGCGTGTCATCGACGGTTTTGCGCGGGCCCAGGCCGAAATTGCGCAAATTTATCAGCGAATATTCCACAATACCGCGCTGCGCTGCCTTCCAGAGCATGCTTGCCGACAAATACGGCTCAATCACCTCCGGAAAGAGGGTTATTATTTGAATTTTCATCTGTTATATTGTATCTGATATCACCTGGAATACAAAAAGAACCCCGTGATACTGGGGTTCCGTCTGTCACATAAAGCTCCCAACCAAGGGCGATGCCCCGGATTGGCTCGCAAGAGCTTACTCTGTTTTTATTTTAACTTTCGTCTTTTATCTAAGACTAGCCAGTAGTATACCTGTCTACACTTGTAAATTCAAGCCGGAAAGCCTGTTTCCGGAAAGAGCAGCACCGGTCCACCGGCAGGTGGAGCCGAATTTATTTCGGCAGGTGCGATGATATTCCAAACACTATGTGAGGAATATATGCTGAACCCAAGCCGGCATTCTAAAATTATAGCCAGCTTGGCGTGAAGCTATAGAAAACCTGGCCGGAGGGTCCCCGCCTAATGGCGGGGCCGCGCACGGTTGTCTCATTACTAAACATCAAGGTCGTCGAGATCTTCAAGCTCTTTGCGCGTTTTGGCGACAACGTCACTCTCGGGTTCAGACTTGCTGTCTGCCGCCGTATCGGTGTCATCAAGATCGTCGGCCTGAGGCGGTGCTGCCGGAGCAGTGGTGTCATCTGACACTAAGTTATCGCTGCCAGCCGCATCTACGGACGCCGCGGGTGCGCTAGGTTGGCGGTCGCTGGAGTAGCCGCCCACGCCATTGTCTATGATCTTGAGGTTATAGCGGGCATCGTTTTTGGTGCCCAGGGCACGCAGTAGCGTGCGCAAACTCTGCGCGGTGGCTCCCCGCTTGCCGATTACCCGGCCCAAATCCTCCGGGTCTACGGTGAGTTCCAGCAGGACCCCCTTCTCATCAATACGCCGCACCACCTGCACTGCTTCGGGTTTGGATACGAGCGACTTCACGACAAATTCTACAAATTGTTGGTCAATACTGTTGTTCATTGCGGAATACTCCTCTTATGACTCTGTGATCACGCGGTACATCTCATGCGCGTTCTGTACTTAATTATACCAAACCCGTGCGCGGCGCGTGTAAAGATTTTGGATCTTGGGGCGTTTGCCCCTCTCTCAGGCTTCTTCGGATTTTTCTTCGGGAGTCTCGGTGCCGGCCGCTGACGTCTCGGGCTCCGCGGCACTTTCGGCAGTGGCTTCAGCCTCGGGAGCGGATTCGCTCGGCTCGGCAGCAGGTGCTTCCGATACGGCTTCGGCGGGGGTTTTTTCGGTGGCAGACTCAGCAGCCGGTGTTTCTTCGGCAGCTGCGGGCTCCACAGGAGCTGCCTCGGTCGGCTGCTCGGGCTCGGCTGGGCGGGTACTGCGGCGCTTGTCGGCGTTGCGCACCGAACGGGTCTTGTTGCCGTTCAGGCTCACCCATTCCGGTAATTTCACGCCTTCGGCCTTTAGGAGTACGGCAACGCGCTCAGAAGGCTGCGCGCCGTGGTCCAGATAGAACTGGGCCTTTTCTTTGTGTAGGTTGACGGCTTTGCTATGCGGATCATAGCTCCCGAGCGGGGCGACAATCTTGCCGCTGGTCGGGGTCCGGCGACTGTCCTGGACGACAACGCGGAACATGGCGTGGCCTTTGCGGCCGGTACGCTGCATGCGAATTACTAACATTAATACTCCTTTGTCTCTAATTGTATTAAAAGTTTATAAAGACAATCCCTGTAATTCTACAGGGAAGCGCCTCTGTTGTCAACGTCTACCATGCACCCTAGCCAAGTGGTATCAATAAAACTTGAATCCGTATGTCAGCGCGGCAAGGTGATGCCGGCCT
>DASVGU010000080.1:0-5801 GCA_036379375.1 Saccharimonadales bacterium (SeqCode) | reverse complement strand
CGCAGCCAGCTTGACGTTAGCCGCTATGCAGCACGGACACCTATGCAATGGAGCCCGGGCCACAATGCAGGTTTCACGACCGGCAAGGCTTGGTTGCCGGTGAGTAGTAATTATTTGGCGGTGAATGTGGAAAATGAGCTGGCAGACAGGGATTCACTGCTTACCCTCTATCGTAGGCTCTTGCGACTGCGCCGGGAGTCATTGCCCTTGCAACAGGGTGGCTACGAGCGGTTAGAGGTTGAGAACCCTGCTATTCTTGCCTTTCGGCGGGATTGTGACGGCAAAGCGTTGGCAGTATTTTTGAATTTTTCGGGCAAATCCCAGCCGTTCAGAACCGATTTGAATGGTTCCGTTGTATTGTCAACGCATTCACGTGTGCCAGCTTTCTCTGGGGTGGGTAGACTTGATCCTAATGAAGGAGTGGTAGTATGGCTAAGAGTGGCCTAAACTACGGTTGATTTGCCGCTGCTCGTCGCGTCTTTTGAGTGTTTGGCGCTTGTCCCAGCGCTTTTTACCCTTGCCAAGCGCAATTTTTAACTTGATATAGCGTCCGCCGGTGAGCATTTCGAGCGGCACGATGGTGCGGCCCTGCTCTTTTGCCCCTATGAGCGCATTAATTTCGCGGCGTTTAGCGAGTAGTTTGCGGGCGCGCGTTTGCTCGTCCTCGGCGATGGGTATGCCGCTGCTGCCGCTGATAGTAGCGTTGATGAGTAGCAGCTCGCTCCCTTTGACCGTCACATACGCGCCGCGCAGTTGGCCGTGACCCATGCGCAGGGCCTTAGTCTCGCGGCCGTTGAGCGAGATACCCACTACCAAAGAATCACCGAGCTCGTAGTCGAACCTGGCGCGCCGGTTTTGGATGGATTTTGACCGGGTGGGCTGCTTCTTAGCCATAACAGCATTATTGTAATGGATATATGGCACTGTTGACAAACATCGCATCCATTGTTTAATTAGACTCATGCACATGCTGCTACATGCTGAAAATTTTGAACGTATCCCTATATTTGGGCAAAAAATGGCCCGAGATTTGCATGCCAGAGCGGATGAAGTCGTAGCGGCGCAAGAAAGCCATGACCCAGACGTGAGTATTATTATACGGGCGCGCAACGAGGCCGGCACGCTAGAGAAGTTGTTGCGAGATATTGAGACCCAAGAATTTACGGGCAATGTACAGAAAATTGTCGTGGATTCAGGTTCTGCTGATAGCACCCGTGCTGTAGCACATCGATATGGGGCTGAAGTAGTACCCATCCAGCCGGATGATTTCTCTTACCCGCGGGCGCTAAACCGCGGATACGAAGCAGCTGGGAATCCATTTGTTTTTAGCTTTGTGGGTCACTCGCTGTTGAGCAATATACATACACTGCGCACAGCTGCAAGGTGGGCGGACACGGAGAGCTTTGCCGGTGCGTATGGCATCTCGCTGCCCGGTGGCAACGCTACGAGGACCGAGCGTGTGGGGGCACTTATGCTGGGGGTTGGTGCATTTTTATCTACGCCGGCTAACCGAGTGAACGAAGACGCTATGGGCCTCATGGCGTCCAATTGCTGTGTGGTGGCAAAAGCTGCCTGGGAAGATGTTGGTGGATATGATGAAAGCTATGGTGCTGGTGGTGAAGATGGTGCGCTAGCCAGAGAATTCTTACGCAATGGTCTGAGTGTGATACGCGAACCGGCGCTTTCTGTATTCCATACGCATGGTCTGGGACCAGTAAATGCCCTGAAGCAGCTTATGGCTTGGCGGGCGATGTCAGAGCCTCGGCCGTTTGACCAGACTGAACTCTTTAATCGACGTCCCGATCTGTCTGGAGGAGATTATTCCACCGAGTAGCGGTAGAGGAACATCATGGTGGCTTGCCGGCTCACCGCAGTTGTCGGCTGGAACGTGCCATCGCTGTATCCCTGGGTAATGCCCTGCGCTACCATCCAGTTGATGGCTCCGCAGAACGCACTGCTCACAGGCACATCGCTAAACGGGCTGCTGGTGCAACTAGGTGCGGTTTGACCAGGGTGGCTCATCCGGTACAGAAATGCCGCCATGGCTTGCCGGCTCACCGCAGTTGTCGGCTGGAACGTGCCATCGCTGTATCCCTGGGTAATGCCCTGCGCTACCATCCAGTTGATGGCTCCGCAGAATGGATTGCTGGTCGGTACATCCGTGAATGAACTAGTAGTACATTTGGGCAGAGACTGTCCGGGGTTAGCAAGGCGGTACAGAAATGCCGCCATGGCTTGCCGGCTCACCGCAGTTGTCGGCTGGAACGTGCCATCGCTGTACCCCTGGGTGATACTGTTCGTCACAGCCCAATCAATAGCCGGGCAGAATGCACTGCTGGCAGACACATCGCTGAACGGACTTGAGGTGCAGACTACCTTAGGAAACCACACAATGTTACCGGAAAAGGCGTTGTTTATGAGCTGCTGATCACCGGTGCCGTCCGGCTTGACGGTTCTAAGTTGAGTTGTCCCGCTCGCGGATGTCAGCTGATAGAGTATTTTACTGCCGTCCGGCGACCACACAGGGTGGGCGATAATGGTGGCGGAATAGTTCGCCTGAACAGCCGCAGTTAAGTTACCTCCATCTAGGTCTGACACGTAGAGCATTTCCAGGGTACCGGTCCCGTTTAACGTAAGCAGTACATGAGATCCATCGGGAGATACGTCAGCGCTCCAATAGGTGTAGTTGTCTGCAGCTGGAGTAAAAGATGAAGTACTTGGCAAGTCGTTGCAAGTACTGAATTGAGTGCTAATAGTAAACGTGCATAGCTCGGGAGTTCCTGAGACAGTGCCACCATTAAGGTAGAAGAAGTATAGGATTTGCTGACTGTTGGGAAGCCACGATATCGATCGGGTGTCGCTGGGTAGCGTGACCTGTGACGTAACCGTTCCATCTGTCCGCATAAATGTGACCTGCATTGTGGAGGTGGAATTACTTGGTATACCCGTGAACAGAGCGATTGTCTGCCCGTCTGGTGACCAGGCTACTCGGCGATAAGTTACCCCTGCTGGTTTCTGGGCTATTACGTGGTAGTCGGTGAAGTCCTGATTGCTGACGTAGACTCTATCGAGAGTAGTCGGGTTTTGTGTCGTAGGAGTGGGTTGCGCCAGAAAGACCATTCTCTGCCCGTCGGGCGATGAGCTGAGTGATTGTGTGTAAGCTTCGTTGTAATTTCCATCTTTGAAGGCGACCTGTTTCACAAAACCGCCGTTTGCGTCGTTCATCTGGCTGTAAGAGTTGAGTATATTGCCGTTGATAACACTCGAGTGATTGCCGATTGTAGCTGCACTGACGCTGCCGAATGAAGCCACGGCCAGGCTTATGCCGAACAGTGCCGTTGCAGCGATTACGCGCAACCGTGCGAGCGGTTTGTTGCTAAAGTGGTTGGCAATATGCATACTGGCGGTCTCCCCCTTAAGTCCTACCAGGGTACCTTAAAAGTAGCTGAGAATGCAAATTTCTCTTTTGCAGGCGTGTAGGTTGGCAAGCTGATAGGGGCGGAACAAGCAGCAGGACGGGATCAGTTGAACAGTTGCTTGGCGGTGTTCCAGACACTCGGATCATGCAACACTACGTCTCGGTAATACCAATATTCGGCGCCCCAGAAATCAATAGTTTTCATGCCGGTGCCTTTGGCAAACGCGGCGGCGCTTTTGAGCCGTGCGGCGTTGAATGATTTATTTTGCTCGGCAAGTGACGTATCGGGTATCCCTTGCCCGTTTGGTGGCCAGGGTTCGGCCTGCATTTCGCCGATGATCATATCGCGGCCGGTGAAGATCTTCTGCCAGCCTGCCAGGAAGGCGTAATACCAGGCTGGGAACGGATATTCCAGATAACGGTGCGTGAGCGTGGCATCCCATACCCGCCGGTAAACTGACACACTGTACTTGCTCGGTGTCGGTGCGCCGATGGGCCAGCCGAGGTCGTTGTTGCTGCGCCCGACGATAATCGGGTGCTGCGGGTCAAGCCGTTGCACCAGATTGTACTCATCTACGAGCCGGCTGCGGCTAAAGTCGTGGCATGCCCCGTAGAAACCGTATTGCTTGAGGAAATATTCGTTCTCGAGCTGATAACCCTGCAGCGCAGGACTGTGTTTGTAGCGGTTGATAACGGCGGTCATGAAGGCTTTGAGCTGGGGGTACCACTGGCTTTCGGGTTTGGATGTGTCGTAGAAGCTCGGCGCGTGGCACTCCGGCCAACGCGGCTGGCGCAGGCCCACCACCAGGATGATTTTGGCGTGCGCAGCGTCGGCTTTGGCAAACTCCCAATCAAGCTGCGAGAAGTCGTAGTGTCCCGGCGAGGTCTCGATATCGTTCCAGTAGCTCGTCAGGCGGAACTGTTTGACGTGCAGCTGGCCGATGAGCGCATCCATGGTCTTTTGCGGGCTGAGGCCCAGGTATGATGCATAATCGGGCACAAAGCTTACACCCATGGTTAGCGGCTGGTTGCGCTCGCTCCAGATGTACCAGCGGGCGATACCGTACATCGTACCGAGGGTGAGCAGGATAACGGCAGCAGCGACAGTGAGTGTTTTGCGCCACCATCCGCCGCGCCAATACCGGACGAGCTGCCGCAGCGGCCACTTTAAGGCTGGCCACAGCTTGTCTTTGTAGAATTGTCGTTGATTCATGCGCTACTATAGTATGAGGATGCCCAAACGAACATCAATTAGTCTTGTCATACCAGTCTACAACGAGGAGGCCTATCTTGGCGACTGTCTGCGGGCGGCGCTCGCGCAGTCACTTCCTTTCGATGAAATTATCGTGGTAGACAATAACTCCACGGACGGTGCAGTGGCCATTGCAGCGCAGTTTCCTGGGGTACGGCTGATACGTGAGCCGCGCCAAGGGGTGGTATATGCCCGTGACCGCGGTTTTGACGCGGCCAGGGGCGATGTCATCGCGCGGATTGACGCTGATACGCGGCTCGCACCTGATTGGGCGCAGCAGCTTTTGGCGACGTTTGCCGACCCGTCGGTGGGGGCAGCGACCGGGCTGGTACATTATAGCGATATGCGTCTGGCCCGATTTATTGATTGGGTTGATCGCTTTTGGCGCCGGCGGATTACACGCTTGCTCAGGCCGGAGATGCCGCTGCAGGGGGCCAATATGGCGGTCCGTGCCCGTGCGTGGCGCAAAGTGCGCGCACATGCGTGCCGCAAACGCGGTCTGCACGAAGATTTTGATTTGGCGATTCACCTTGCCGCGTGCGGCGAGCGTGTCGTATATGATGAAGCGCTTGCCGCAACGTTGGGCTTGCGTTGCTGCCAAGCAAAATTCGCAAGCTATTGCCGCTACTGGTTGTTTTGCCCGCGTACCTATGCCTACCACGGTCTCAAGAGCCGGCGGCACATGTACCCTATAATTACCCTGCTCATCATGGCGTATCCGGTACTAAAGCTGCTGCACAAAGCTCCAGTCGGGCAGCTCCTGCCGTTGGCTGCGGCTGTGCGTGTCAACCCCGCTGCCTACGTCGATTAAAGGTGATCTTTCCGAGTTCTTAACTCGTCTTTTAATAGTTTCCTCGTTTTGGGAGGACGGACCTCCTAAAATTACTAAATATTGTGTAATATATATTTTGTATCTGTTAAATGCATTGCACAGTTCTATAGATTTGCGGGTTGCGGCTCGTTCATTTTGTAGCCGCCATCATCGCTTGGTGTCGGGTGGCACGCGCCCCACAAGCCCTTACCGGCTTGTATTGCCGCCTGCTCATCGTGCTCAAATTGCGCGGACTTTGTAAATGGAAAGTACGGGTAATAAAACGCGTAGCCGTTTTGCACGAGGTATTCGTTTACGAG
>DASVGU010000079.1:0-3256 GCA_036379375.1 Saccharimonadales bacterium (SeqCode) | reverse complement strand
TCATTGGTATTGGACCGCTACCGCGACACCAGCTGCCGCAAACGTTGTCACCGCGACTTCGTCCGGCACATCTAAAAGTTCGTCGAAGAGCAGCACGTCGACTTCGGCAATAAAAGGGGCGAGCACTGCGAACAAAGCGGCGACAAGCTCGGGCAGCGCGTCAAGCGACACCGCTGATGTTATGCCGATCCACCCGTGGACGCTTGCGATCGTTGGGGTGCTGGCGGTAGCATATGGGGTGTATGAGTATCGGCTTGACATACAAAATCGTTTCTACGAGCTTAGACGACACCGCACGGCTCGCTGAGGTCATTGGCAGTCGGCTGAAGGGCGGCGAAGTCATTGAACTGGTGAGCGATCTCGGCGGCGGCAAGACAACATTCGTGCGTGGGCTGGCCAAAGGCATGGGTAGTGTAGACCGGGTGGCGAGCCCGAGCTTTACAATCTCGCGCGAATACCACGCCGAAGGTAAGACGCTGTACCATTTTGACTTTTATCGCTTGCCAGACCCTGGGCTGGTTGCCAATGAATTGGCCGAAGTGGTCGGCGATCCCCGCGCGGTTGTGGCGGTGGAATGGGCCGATGTCGTCGAGGGTATTTTGCCTGCCGAGCGACTGACCATATATATTAAGAGTAGCGGCGAAACAGTGCGCGAATTTACGTTTGAGTATCCGGAGAAGTTAGCGTACCTTATCCCGAGAAATACTTAACAAGTTAAGTGTTAGGTATGGTCTGCTTTTGAGGACTGGATAACCGGCACAGTAAGCGTGGGCGAGAAGGTGCCGAGCAGCCCGCTGCCTTTCCCGTATAATAGAGTATGAATAATGTTGATACTGACGATTCGCAGTGACAAACCGGAGGCTGAACTTGGCCTGTACGATGGCAGCCGGCAACTGGTGTATGTGACTTGGCTGGCTCACCGTGAGCTGGCCGAGACCCTCCACCGCAAAATTGAGACGGTGCTAAAAGGCCAGCAAAAATCACTGCACGATATAAAAGGTATTGTGGTGTTTAAGGGGCCGGGAAGTTTTACGGGGCTGCGGATTGGGCTGAGTGTGGGCAATGCGCTCGCTTACAGCCTGGGTGTGCCGATAGTTGCCTGCGAGGATCCCGGCTGGCTCGAGAATGGGCTTCAACGCCTGGCTGACGGCGCGGACGAGCACATAACAGTGCCGGAGTACGGTGCCCTGCCGCACATTACGCTGCAAAAGAAGTAGTTTTCCGTGTGTATGCGGTGCTGGAATAATTGACTCTGCGGCGCCCGGCAGCGTATATTTGTAGCAGGAATTATCGTTTGAGAGACGATAAAGTCCGCTTTCGTTACATTCTAAAATTAACTGTAGATATTTCAGGCAAACCGACATTGAGCTAGGGAAGTGATAGCGATTGCTCGTTAGGTAGTACGGCGAGCCTGCAGAGAGAAAGGAACTATTTCATGTTAGAGGCACTGCTTGCTGTTGTAGGGCTCATTGTGGGCTTTGGTGCGAACGTGGCCGTCACACACAAACGCATGGGCTCCGTACAAAACGAGGCCAAAAAGGAACTGGCTAAGGCCCAGAAAGAGGCCGAGAAACTTGTTGCCGAGAGCAAGGGTAAGGCTGCCGAGCTGGCCGAAGAGGGGCGCAAGGAAGAGCAAACGCGCCGCCGCGAACTAAAAGATGTGGAGAACCGGCTGCTGGAACGCGAGCGCACGCTCGACAAAAAGATTGATGAGCTGGACAAGCGCGCCGAGAAACTGCGCACGGCCGAAGGCGAAGTGGAGCAGCTCAAGGACGAAATCCGTGATATCCGCACGAAGCAGCAGGAGAAGCTGGAAAAAGTTGCCAAACTGAGCAAGGAAGCAGCCAGCGAGAAGCTGATGCAAATGACGGAGCGCGACATTCGCGGCGATCTGACGAGCCTGGTTGCGAAATTGCAAAGCGAGGCCAAGGAACAAGCCGAGGACCAGGCAGCGCTCATCATTACGACTGCTATGGAGCGTATGGCCAGCGAGGTGACGGCCGAGCGGACCATCACGAGCGTTAAGCTCGAAGACGAGGAGATGAAGGGCCGCATTATTGGCAAGGAAGGGCGTAATATCCAGGCGCTGCAGCGCGCAACTGGCGTAGATATCATGGTGGATGACACGCCGGGATATGTGGTGCTGAGCAGTTTTGACCCCGTGCGGCGCGAGGTAGCCCGCCAAGCACTCGAAATGCTCATGAAGGACGGACGTATCCACCCCGGCCGTATCGAAGAAGTAGTTGAGAAGGCTCAGAAAAACGTCGAGAAAGACGTGGTGCGCGCCGGTGAGGACGCTGCCCGCGAAGTGGGCGTCATTGGCATACCAAAGGAAGTGTTGCATCTGCTGGGTGAGCTTCGTTACCGCACCAGTTACGGCCAGAACGTGCTCAAACATTCCACCGAAATGTCGCATATGGCCGGTATGATTGCCGAGGAACTTGGCGCCGATGTGAAGATTGCCAAGTACGCTGCCCTAGTGCACGATCTGGGCAAGGCGCTGACGCACAAGATGGAGGGCAAGCACCACCACATTTCCGGCGAGGTGCTGCGCAAATACGGTGCCCCCGAGGCGGTGGCCCTGGCTGCCGAACAGCACCATGATGACGTTGAAGCTACCACAGTAGAGGCGTTAATTGTGCGGGTGTGCGATGCCATATCGGCAGCACGCCCCGGCGCGCGCAACATCTCAGCAGAAAACTTTGCCGAGCGCATGAAAGATCTCGAGAACATTGCCAACAGCTTTGGCGGCATAGAAAAGAGCTATGCTATTAGTGCCGGCCGCGAGGTGCGTGTCTTCGTGAAGCCGCAATCTATCGACGACCTTAGTGCCATCAAGCTAGCGCGTGACATCGCCAACAAGATTGAGTCAAGCATGTCGTATCCCGGGACCATCAAGGTGAATGTCATCCGCGAGACCCGTGCCATCGAGTTTGCCAAGTAAACGGTAAGCTAGAGTATTCTCGCAATAGAATTGCTTGACAGGCAAGGTGGGTAGGCTACACTTTAGAGTAATTGGAAAGTAGGAACTATGCCAAATCCATGTTTGCCTGAAAGAGGCGGCGATGCCGGCGTCCCGCTCACGAGCCATGAAGAAGTGCTGTTGGATTGGCTGTCTGCGGGCCTGGCAAAAGATGGCGGCTTGGCTTTTGACCCCTTTTTGGCGCGAGTTGCCGATCTTGGCTTGGCGAGAGGCAATCATTATCACGTACATACAGGGAGCAGGGTTGGCCCGGTCGGCATGTTGACATTTGAC
>DASVGU010000078.1:0-3597 GCA_036379375.1 Saccharimonadales bacterium (SeqCode) | reverse complement strand
AGTTCCATCGTCAGAAGTGACTCTTGCTTACGGTCACCCTTGGTTTTTTCCTTGATCTTCTTTATCTCCGGCTGGAGCTGACGCATCAGCTTCGTCTGGTGCAGCTGTTTTTTGAGCAGCGGCCAGAGTAGCAGCCGGATGACAACCGTAAATATGATAAGCGCCAGGCCAAAGTTATGGCCCGGTAAAATCCCGTATATCAGGACCAACAAATTGAAGATCGGCTGGACGATAAATGTCGTAAACATCGTATGTATTCTTCTTAAGACCCTTCGGGTTTTACTATAGCATGGTGAGCCGCGGCAGCCGAAAGCGGGATGGCGGACTTACGGAAGAGCCCCTTTATCGCCGCGTGCAGCTGGACACTCGGAAGTTCCGTCAGCTGATTACTGTACACCGAGAACACGATGTCGTAGGGCTCGGTAAGACCGCCGCACAGTTCACGGGTTATCTCATATATACGGCGCCGGATGCGATTGCGCACCACCGCGGACTTATCCACCTTACGGCTCACCACTACGGCGATACGATAGGTCTGCCGCCGGCGATTTAGGGTATACCGCAACGCCACGTGGTTCCCGCGCACCTGCGTACCACGCGCATAGACATAATTTAGCGCCTTGTTCCCGTGGAAACGGTGGAGGCTGCCCAACATTGCCTGGTCCCCTCCCTTAAGATCCCTAGGCAGTAAGCTGCTTGCGGCCCTTATTGCGGCGGCGCTGCAGCACGGCACGCCCGGCTTTCGTCGCCATGCGCTTCATAAAGCCGTGCTCCTGAGAGCGCTGCCGCTTCTTTGGCTGATACGTTCGTTTTGGCATAGTACTTCTAGCTCTCCGATTTTCACGTTAGCCCGTACCTACATGCAGACGCACGTGGCGGGTTTAGTGAAATTGACAATATTTAACCCACTAATTCTAGCAACTTTTCCACTTTACGCCAAGCATTTTCCACAATTTTTAAGATGTACGATGCAATTGTGTATAACTTCACCTCCGTTTTGCGAAAAACATGCTTCACTCGTGTTATTCCCGCGGCTGCTTGTGGAAAAGTCCCCCACGTGCGAGTATATTTTATAGATACATGAGGGAGCCAGGTGTGCAACAGGGTAATTTATGGCAAGCCGTTTTAGGAGAAATCGAGCTGTCGGTTTCGCGCGGCAATTTTATGACCTGGTTTAAAAACACCAGCCTGGTAAGTTGTACCGACACCAATGTCATTATCGGCGTGCCGAATATATTTATCAAACAACAGCTCGAGCGCAAATACACCGACCTCATAGTAGAAACGCTGGCCAAGAACGGCATCGCTGCGGAGCTTATCGAATACAAAATCGTCTCCGCCCACAGCCGGCGTGATACCGACGACGAACCGATACTCGTCAATCTGGCTGCCGCCTCCCCGGCAATGGCCGGTCTGGCACCAGCGCCCACGGGGATGGTACCGCCGCACGCCTACCGGCAAGGGCTAAACGAACGCTACACGTTCGACAACTTTATAGTGGGTTCAGGCAATGAGCTGGCGTTTGCAGCTTGCCAGTCAGTGGCGGCAACACCGGGGGCCAAGTACAACCCGCTGCTGCTGTACGGCGGCGTCGGCATCGGCAAGACCCATCTTATCCAGGCCGTCGGCAATGCAATCATCGCCGGCAACCCGGGCGTTAAAGTCCTCTATATATCTTCCGAACAATTCGTGCAGGAACTTGTGTACGCCATACGGTTCAAGAAAACAGCTGACTTCGCAAGCCGGTACCGCACCACCGACGTGCTCATCGTGGATGATGTGCAGTTCATCGCCGGCAAAGAAAAGATGCAGGAGGAATTCTTCCACACCTTTAACGCCCTGCACCAGGCAAACAAACAAATCATTCTCACAAGCGACAAGCCGCCACGCGATATCGGCGCGCTCGAAGATCGCTTAAAGAGCCGCTTCGCTATGGGGATGGCAATCGACATGCAAATCCCCGATTTCGAAACGCGCTGCGCGATTGTCCAAACCAAGGCCCACTCCCACGAGGTCGAGCTACCTAACGATGTCGTGGACTACCTTGCCAATAGCATACAGACAAATATCCGCGAGCTGGAGGGCGCTCTGAACCAGCTGCTCGCGTTTTGCGAGATGCGGGCGCTCGAACCATCCCTCGATATCGCCACAAGTGTGCTCGGCATCGGCAAGACACGCCCGAAGCATTTGAGCGCCAAGCAGATTATCGAACGCACCGCCCGGCACTTCCAGATATCTGTCGAGGATATCTTAGGCCCGAAACGCGACAAAGATATCGTCGTGCCCCGCCAGATAGCTATGTACATATTACGCTCCGAGCTGCACTTGAGCTTTCCTAAGATCGCGCATGAATTGGGACGCAAAGACCATACCACCGCTATCCATTCCGTAGAGAAAATCGATAACGAAATCCGCACCGATGCCGACATCCGCTCTGCCGTCACTGAGATAAAGGATCGCCTGTATGCATAACCGATCTCTACTGAACAGTTGTGGAAAGCTTGTGCACGTCTGGTGGAAGGTTGGGGGACATGCCACCCATTTATACTCTGACCAGCTGATTGCGTTTGGCTGGCTGCGCATAAACCTCCCGGTTTCCCCCGCACTTTTCCGCACATATACCCCCATCTTCTCCACCGCCGGGTTCACACAATTTTCAGAGGTAGGCTCTACGTTTCCCCCACTTTCCACAAGCCCTATAGAAACTACTACGAGTTATATAACTAATTACATAAGTGCAGGAGGCCACGGCGCATGAAGTTACAGGTAACCCAGGAGAATCTGAATAAGGCACTTGGTACCGTCGCGCGTGTCGCCAACAGCCGGGGTACCCTACCTATACTTGCCAACGTGCTTATAAAAACAGCCAACAACCGGCTGAGCATCGCTGCAACCAATCTGGATATTGCCATCACCCAATATATCGGCAGTAAAGTGGCAAACGAGGGATCGATAACTGTCCCTGCCCGGCTTATGCAGGACTTTATCAGCAGTCTGCCGGCTGGCGTGATTAACCTGGAGCTCGACGAGACGAAGCTCAAAATTACAACAGACCAATATCAGTCGACAGTGAATGGGATTGTGGCCGATGACTTTCCGGTGATGCCGGCGATACGCGGCGGCAAGGCCTGGGAGGTTGATGGCGCGTTGCTGAAGAAGGGGTTGCAACAGGTGGTGTTTGCAGCGTCGGCGGACGAATCTCGGCCCGTGCTCACCGGGGTATTTATCCATAGTGACGGCGGAAAGTTATATCTGGCGGCGACTGATAGCTATCGCTTGGCAGAGAAAGAGATCGGCGCTACCAAAGAGTCGGTGCACTTGTTGGTTCCGGCAACGGCCATGCATGATCTGTTGCGCATACTTGGCGACCAGGAGGATGTAGTGCATGTGACCCACGACGAGCAGCAGGTCCTGTTTAAGGTTGGTGGTGTGGAGTTAGTGGCACGGCTGCTCGAGGGTAAATATCCTGACTACCGCAAGCTTATCCCGGCTTCTTTTACGACTGAGGTGTCGCTCAAGCGCGCTGATTTCTTGAACGTCACGAAGGTGTCAAGTTTGTTTGCCCGCGAGAGTGCCGGTAGTGTGACCTTGGAAGTT
>DASVGU010000077.1:0-4693 GCA_036379375.1 Saccharimonadales bacterium (SeqCode) | reverse complement strand
CCTTGCGCGTGACCAACTCGATGCGCAGCGCTCTGAGGCTGATGCGCGGAAGGAATCAGACGTGGACGACCAGGTATACGATGGCCTGCTGGACGACCATGATCGCAACCTTTTACGGGCGGTGCGGGCGGCCGAGCCGGGTGAGCTTGCCGACTTTACTGGTGGGTTCCACGACTCACGGATGGGCCAGCTGCTGCCCCGGTACAAGGCGCGGAATTATCCCGAGACGCTCACGGACGAGGAACGTGCGACGTGGGAAGCATTTCGCAGCAGAAAGCTTATGGATGGCGGCTTGCTGAAGCGGTACTTCGACCAGTTGGCGGAGTGCGCGGGCAACCCTGTATATGCCGACAAGCAGTTCTTGCTGGAAGAATTGCAGCTGTACGGCCAGGGCCTCATGCCCGCGGATCTCGGGGAATAGCCCGATTTTCACTGTTACTGCTCGGGAGAGGCCTATTTTTAAAGCGCCAGATCGTGTATATCCCGGCGGTGGATGATGCGCAGCAGGTACAGGCCGAGCAGCCAGCCCTCCAGCACGCGTTTGCCGAATAGTGCGGCAGCCACACATGCGAATACGCTGGTGCCAACGAGCCAGATAGTGAAGTTAATTTGGATATGGGTCCCTGGAATAATTCCCAGGACGATGAATGATTGCATTGAGAGCCACCTGTTGTAGTTGCTCTCATTCTACATGTAATTGTTGTAAAAGCAAATAGATTGTACTATACGCTTATGCTTTGCGTCCGCCGCGCAGCCGTCCAAGACGGTCGCGGTTCATAAGTGCCAGGAAGAGCGCTACGAAGAAACACACGACACTGAGCGATATCTGCCATATGGCGTTGTGCCACCATGCCAGCGCTGCGACAAATATGAAGAGCACCGCCGCGAGTATATCGTAGAGCCACTGTACGATTGGATTCTGAGGAAAGAGGAGCTGCACTGCCTTGCCACCGTGCTTGAGGAGGAAATTGCGCAGGTCTTTGGCCCATTTGTTGTTGATGGACAGAAGGCCCAAGCCGGCGAGCGCCAGGGGGATGCCCCCGGGGCCCGGCAGCCAGCTGACCAGAACGGCTGCCAGGATTAACAGGTATCCGGCGGCGTCGGTGGCAATGCGCTTGAGGCGTCGCTTCGTCGGGCTCATAGACAGTAAGTATACGATAGATGTTGCCACACGACCTACAAAATTACTACACTCGGGGTACTAGCGCTGTGCGGAACCGAAGCGGTATGATGAAGGAAAGAATATTAAGGATACCGACGTGGGCCGAGCTGGAGTCAATAAATCATACAGAAGAAGTGTGCGAGCGAAAGCGGGGCAAGGCGCAGAATATTTGCCTAGACTTGAAGACGCACCTAGTACCCTGCAGTCACGATTGCCTAAGATTTATGTAGCGCATCTTATTGCCAGGCAAGAGGTCTCAAAGAAAGGACCCGGGAGTCTTGGGTATATCTCGCACGTTGTGCAGGGTAGAATGAAGCGTGCCGCGGTTATGACAAAACCGAGCAGAATGCACGCGACCGTGTATGCGTCACCATGTCTCGAGGACGTTATGGAGGCCTATGGCTACGATACCGAAGGAGCGCTTGCCTTTGCAGTAGGTCTGCAGGAACACCTCGATAAAGCTGGTCATAGTGAGATGATGACGGCTCGGATCAACCGCGATACACCGCTGAGACTTATCGCGGGGAAAGCCGACGGGCGGGTGTTGGTATTAAATCTGCTCGATGGCGAGCAGTGGACTGACCGGCGTGGACACACTGAAGAATATATATTGAACCAGCTTGGGGTGCAGCCGGATTGCCAGGACCTTGAGCCGCACGTGACACTCGGGATTATATCGGACGCTGCACTGGGGAGCAGAGAAGTGCGCAGGGATCCGAGCCGGCTAGTACCGAAACCGATTATTCCGTATCAGGTTGCTTTCCAGGGGCTCGGTGTGTATTACAGTAAGATCAGCGAACAGAATCGAGTGCTGCCTAACCTCTCTGCCGATACAGTTATGGCTGAGATTGATGCGGTAGCACGTCAACGCGCTTTAGAGCGAGTGTGCTCACCGGTGGTACAATAGAGAGACTTGGAAAAAGCTGAGGAGGCTGAAGCGCTTGGCAGAAAAAGCTCGCTATGCGTATGTTGTAGCGGCCCGTTATGCTCGACCCTCGAGGGAGTTGGACGGATTGCGCACGCACGTGTGGAATATCGCCGATGAGGTGTTTGGCTGCGATACTTCGCCGTATCGTATAGGTGCGGCTCCTTTTGGTAAGAGCGGAGACGGTGGGGTAATGGCCGATAGATTGCAGGTATCATCGTCGTATATCTATGCGCCTGCCGAGATTGCTGCAGTATTATTTGAGCGCCGTGCCGAACCAGGTGGAGCGGCGGCGTTACAGTTCCCTGAATTTGTGTCGCGCATGACTAAGCTGCCGAACAAGCATCGCACCCGCACTACATGGGGGAAGGTGGGATATGTGCAGCGAGACAACCCTGTTCTAGGTGAGCTGGAAGAGCTCGCTGCTAAGGCTACCAAAGCCGGGCATGGTGTACTTCATATTAGTGGTGTCGAAGTAATCGATGATGTGCCGCAACCGCATTTTATATCGTATGCGCTGAGAGCAGTGCTGGGGCCGGAGGTGGATGCACTACGTACGCAACGTGCGTGTATCGACGATGCGGCACGGCGGCTTCACAGTTTGGGAGCAGTGATGCAGCTTAGTGAAAACGTACAATTGCCAGTGCATTTACTGCCTTTCGCTCACGTACCTGAAGCGACAGAGCTGCAGCACGAAGAGTTTTTGTCGCGGGCTCAAGATAGTGTTGTAGGTACCGAGATAGAACTTGGAAGTGTTGCCTGGCGATCTGGTTTTGCGTACGATTGATTCCCTATTCTGCTTAGGTGGGGCTCGATTTTCTCTTGAAAAGTGTGTATAATAGTCCGGTTGTATGAGCGATTTTATAGTAGTTAAGGGTGCGCGCGAGCACAACCTGCGTAATATCGACGTGTCGATTCCCCGGGGCAAGCTGGTGGTAATGACCGGCCTGTCCGGTTCGGGTAAGTCCAGTCTGGCGTTTGACACGATATATGCCGAAGGCCAGCGCCGCTATGTGGAGAGCTTGAGCAGCTATGCGCGGCAGTTCCTCGGTCAGATGGATAAGCCGGACGTCGACCAGATAGATGGCCTCTCGCCCGCAATTTCGATTGACCAGAAGTCGACCAGCCGCAATCCGCGCTCCACGGTGGCGACGGTGACGGAGATTTATGATTATCTGCGCCTGCTGTTTGCGCGCGTCGGCATTCCGCACTGCCCGATCGACGGCCAGCCGGTGGTGCGGCAGACTACTACCAGCATTATCGACCAGATTACCGCGCTGCCGGCCGGTGCCCGGCTGATGATTCTCGCCCCGGTGGTTATTGACAAAAAAGGCGCATTCGAACACATCCCGGAGCAATATATGCGCGCGGGCTTTGCGCGAGTCCGCGTGGACGGCGTGGTGTATTCGCTGGATGAGTTCCCGGATCTCGACAAGAATTATAAGCACACTATCGAGGTAGTGGTGGACCGGCTGGTGAACAACGCTGAGAGTCGCAACCGGCTGGTGCAATCGGTGGAGCAAGCACTGGATGTGGCCGAGGGAAAGTGCCGTGTGGCGAACGCCGATTCTAGCGAGGAATTTCAGTATAGCCTGATGTACGCCTGCCCGGATCACCCTGATATCGTCATTCCCGACCTTGAGCCACGCACCTTTAGCTTCAATAGTCCGCACGGCGCATGCCCGGTGTGCACGGGGCTGGGAAGCAGGCTGGAGGTGGATCCCGAGCTGGTAATTCCCAACGGCCGGCTGACAATTATGGAAGGCGCTATCCGCCCGTACAATCGCATCAATGTCGATAACTGGCACATGAAAAAGCTGCAGGCAGTGGCCGATGCGCATGGCTTTAGTCTGCACGTGCCGACCGGCGAGCTGAAACCCGAGGACATCGAGCGGATTATGTACGGCACGGGCAGTGAGAAGTACCGGATTAGCCTGGGGATGGGCCGCTCATTTGAGACGACGTACGAGGGCGTGATACCCAATCTGGAGCGCCGTCACCATGAGACCGACAGTGATTTTATCCGCCGCGATATCGAGCGGTTTATGGTGGAGAAGGCGTGCTATAAGTGCAAAGGCCTGCGTTTGAAGCCCGAAGTGTTGGCGGTAACGATCGGCGGGAAATCCATCATGGATGTCTGTGTGCTGTCCATAGATGACGCAGCGGCGTGGTTTGGCGGCCTGGAGCTGACCGACAAGGAGCAGAAGATCGCACGGCAGATCTTGAAAGAGATTTGTGCCCGCCTGCAGTTCCTGCAAGACGTGGGGCTGAACTACCTGACGCTGCTGCGCTCGGCAACGACACTGAGCGGTGGCGAAGCGCAGCGCATCCGGTTGGCAACACAGATTGGCAGCGGCCTGCAAGGCGTGTTGTATGTGCTGGATGAGCCGAGTATCGGCCTGCACCAACGCGACAACGCGCGGCTCATCAGCACCCTTAAACATTTGCGTGACCTGGGCAATACGGTGCTAGTAGTAGAGCACGACGAGGAAACAATCCGTACCGCGGACTATCTGCTGGATATTGGCCCGGGTGCCGGCGTGCACGGCGGCAAAATCGTGGCCGAGGGCACACCCGAGCAGGTGGGGAAAGTCCCGGAAAGCATC
>DASVGU010000076.1:0-5489 GCA_036379375.1 Saccharimonadales bacterium (SeqCode) | reverse complement strand
GACCCCTGGGCGGATAGGCCTGCGGCGAGTACCCTTGCACCGTATTTAATGCTTGCTGGGCAGTTCGCTCGCCCTCCGGATGCTCGCTGATGAACTGCTCGTGCGCGGCAATGATACGCTTGGCACACGCTTCCGGTGCAGGGCAAAACGGGAAAACAAACTTCGAATGCTCGCCGGCCGTTTCTACCCGCAGCGTTCCAAAATGAAACATCGACTGGATCACACTGCTCTGCTCGAAAGTTACGTCCTCCAGGTTAGCCAGACTCAACTGGCTTGTTTGTTTGTGGAATAATCCCGCTTGCTTCACCTGCGTAATGCTGTCGGTGGTCACGATCCATCGGTTTCCCTTGTAAACGGTTACAGATATGTACATGTACAACAGCGTGATGGCTATGAGCACAAACAGTCCTATAACTATGCCGCTGCGGTCTTGCGGGGTCAGGCTCGTGAGATAGCGCGAGGCAGAAAACGCTGCCGCGAGCAAGATGAGTACTACCACAGCGCTCGAGAAATATACCCCAATCAGCCCAAACGGGTGTCGTTTGAGTTCCATGACGGTCCGCTCGCCCGAGCTAAGTACCTCCAGGGGATTATCGACGGATTTCTGCTGCGTAGGCACGTCTTGGCTTGGATTCATGTCTGCCTATTATACCGTGTCACACACCTATGAGCTAACACTACTCTCACTTTAGGAGACACAATCACTAGAGATAACAATGCCGGATAATTATAGCAAGTTTGATTGCCGGTCCGGCTTTTGCGGTGACTTACCGAGATGCCGATACGCCTTGGCTGTCACCTTGCGCCCACGCGGTGTACGCTCCAGCAACCCCACCTGTAGCAGATATGGCTCTATAAAATCTTCGATAGTGGTGCGTTCCTCAGCTGTCAGCGCAGCCAGCGTTTCTACCCCTACCGGCCCGCCGCCGTAGCTATCGATGATAGCGCCCAGCAGCATGCGGTCCGCCGGATCAAGGCCCAGCTCGTCTACTTCCAGTAGCTCGAGTGCCCTAGAACTGATATCTGTGTCGATAATGCCGTCACCATTCACATCAGCATAATCCCTCACCCGCTTCAGTAAGCGGTTGGCAATACGCGGCGTCAACCGGCTGCGTTCGGCCAGCTTCTCGGCAGCTTCTTTGTTAATCTTCACGCCCAATATCTTGGCTGCCCGAGTAATAATCTGCCCAATTTGTTCAGGGGTGTAGAATTCCAGCCGATGAATGTGCCCGAAGCGGTCGCGCAGCGGTGCGGCGAGTGCGCCCGTGCGCGTGGTGGCGCCGATAAGCGTAAAGCGCGGCAAATCAAGCCGTAAACTACGGGCCGATGGCCCTTTGCCCAGCATAATATCGAGTTTGTAATCTTCCATTGCGCTGTACAGCACCTCTTCGACCGTACGGTGCAGCCGGTGAATTTCATCAATGAACAAAATGTCACCATCTTGTAGGTTAGTAAGCAAACTGGCCAGATCCCCTGCCCGCTCAATGGCCGGCCCGCTGGTAATGCGTATCTGCGCGCCCATTTCGTTGGCAATGACACTCGCCATGGTAGTTTTGCCGAGCCCCGGTGGCCCGTACAGCAGCACGTGGTCCAGTGGCTCGCCGCGTTTTTTGGCTGCTGTAATCGCCAGCTGTATATTCTTTTTCAGCCGATCCTGGCCAATGTAATTGGCAAAATCATGTGGCCGCAGGCGGTTCTCAAACTCCTGCTCAACCGCCTCGTCCGTAGCGTCATTCAGGGGCGCCGCCCCTACAATTCGTTCAATCATTACTCTGATTATACCAGCAGCACAGAGGTATACGCGAGCTCGTTCGCGTATACCTAGCACTGCGCCGTAAACGTGCAGCGTTATGCCGCAAAAAGCTTACACTCCCGTGCAACTTTCTCTCTACGGATATCCAGCTCGCGAATCCTGTTTGTGGGTCGGGGGCTTCACTGAACGTCAGAGAGTCTTCCACGGCCAGCACCAGCTCGACGGTGGTATGCACTATGCAACCCTCTTTGACGTGCCCGCCAACTACTTTGCCATTCTTGTCCGACACTGCCATATGCACATGCGTGCGCCCCAGGCCAAGGTTGCCGACAAGCGACACGATTTCAAACGGCCCATCCAGTGTACGAATATCCTGCTTGCCGGCTTCAGCCCCGGCCATACGCAACACCGCCCCATGCAGGCTACCGACACCGCTCATCACTGCAGCTGCCGAAACATGCATCGCCGCTACCAATCTTTCGATTGATTGCTTTAGATCCTGCCCTTCGCGCAACCGGGTAGCTATCATCCGCATAAATCACCCTTTTAGCGCCAACTTAACGCGTTCTTCGACTGGCAGTGATGCATCGATGTCTTTGAGGGCCAAAGTAGCATCCTGCGGGGAGTAACCGAGCGAGATGAGAGCCTCGACGGCTTCGTCCTGGGTATTTATGCCCGGGCGGCCAACGACACCTTCGGCGGTTTCGGTGGCAGCCAGACCGACTTTGTCGCGCAGTTCCACCACAATCTGCTCGGCAGCGCGTTTGCCGACGCCTTTGGCGCTCTGCAGCAGCTTCACGTCGCCGGCCGCGATGGCACCACGCACAGCTGGTGCGGTACCGATATCCAGCACTGCCAGCGCCACCTTAGGGCCGACGTTTTTGACACCCAGCAGCTGCTCAAACAACAGTTTAGTATCTAAACTAATGAAGCCATACAGGTCATATGCTTGCTCACGCACGTGCTCATATATGTACAGCCTGGCCGGCTTGCCGGGTTCGAGCCGTCCAAAATCCTCGGCCGTCACACTCAGCCCATATCCCACGCCCTGCACGTCCAGCACCACTGCCTCGCGCAGTTTCTCGCTGACCACCCCGCTAAGTGTCGCAATCATGGTACTAAGTATACTACCCCAGAACGAGGTGGGTCGCTGTAATGGAACAAAGGGTGCAGTTTAGCCGACGACCGGGGTGCCGCCACCATCAGCGGCAGTATCGTCGGGGGCAGCTGGAGCCTCGGGAACATCCGGTGCTGCAGGAGTCTCGGGCATACCGGGAACCGGCGGCGGGGCAACTGGCCCTTCGGGTGCGGCCGGATCTGGACCGGGAACTGTCGGTGCTGTAGGTGCCGGCGGCAATGCAGGCTCACCAGGTAGCGGCGGTTGCGGCTGGCCAAGCGGTCCGGGAGCAACCGGTGCAGGTGGGACCGGAGCGTCAACAGGTGCCTGCGGCGTGGGTGCAGCCAGGTCGGGGGCAGCTGGCGGAACTGGTGCTGAGAAGTCCGGGACTGGAGGCATTGCAGGCTGCTGCGCATTTGCATTATCGTTGTCACTTGGTGTTGGCATGTCTTGTGGAGGCATAGTAAATTCTCCTCTTTATTTTAGTGCTCGTGCTTTCACTGTAACACAGGCAGACGAAGCGGCCTAATCTACCCCCGTAGGGTCTGGGCATGGGTCAGCGCGGCGGCGATGGCATCGGCGCAGTCGTCGGGCTTAGGCACTTCTTGCAGGCCCAAAATCACCCGCACCATTTCCTGTATCTGTTTTTTCTCGGCCCGGCCGTAGCCGGTGATAGCCATTTTGATTTGCAACGGCGTGTATTCAAAGATGCTCAGTCCGGCCTGTTTGCCGCACAGCAGCACCACGCCGCGGGCCTGCGCCACGGTCATGGCAGTGGTAACGTTGCGCGCAAAAAACAGCTTTTCCACGCTCATCGCTTCCGGTTTGGTGTGCTCAATGATGTCGGTCAGCTCATCAAAAATCGTTTGCAGCCGCACTGCGTCGTCCTCATGCACGGGCGTGCGAATCACTCCGGCATCCACCAGCAGGGTCTTGCCTTTCACCACCTCAATCACCCCAAACCCGAGTATCCCTGTCCCCGGATCAATCCCCAGTATTCTCACCTTTAGCCACTTTCTTCACTATTTCGCGCCAATCATACGACGAAGCCACATCTATAGAATCAAGCTGGCTGAGCGGCAGCCACTCCGGGAACCGGCTGTTTTCTCTCTCGTACGGGTCAAAGTTAGCGTCGCTCAGCTCGCCGCCCACCAAATCGCATGCATAATACAGCAGAATGGACTGCACGTTAACACCCTTAGTGCTCCCCGGCAGCACAAAGAAGTTGGAGGTAACGCCCACGATCCGCGGATTTGCCACCCTCAGACCAGTCTCTTCCCACACCTCACGGGTAACCCCGTCTTCCAGCATTTCACCAATTTCTAACCCGCCGCCTGGCAAATCATAGCCACGGAACTGCGGCGATACCAGCAACGTATCATCTTGAATAACGATTCCATACATAGACGGCCGCCAGCGCAAGCTGTTCAATTCAATCTCGTGCAAAGTACCGTTGATATCCGGTGCTGTGACAGTCCTACCCATGTTGGTATTGTACCTTAGGATCCGGGTATTTATAGCAGTGATTCGTCGATGTCGAAATTGACGTGCGTGTTGCTCACATCGTCAATGTCTTCCAGGGCGTCCATGAGACGCATAATTTTGCCGGCGGTATCGGCATCGGTGATTTCTACCGTGTTGTTCGGCACGTAGGTAAGCTCGGCTTCGGTAATTTCCAGACCGGCATCCTTGAGTGCATCGCGCACATGTGCCAGGTCCGTAGGGGCAGTGTAGACCACGCTCTCGCCGCCCTCTTCCTGCACATCCTCGGCACCCGCATCCAGCGCTTGCAGCATCAGCTCATCACCTGTACCGCGCACGCGAATCATACCTTTGTGGTCAAACTGGAACGCCACGGCGCCTTTTTCGGCCAGGTTGCCGCCGTGCTTGCTAAAAGCCAGGCGCACTTCGGGGTAGGTGCGGTTGATGTTGTCGGTGGCAGCTTCAGCCAAGATAGCCACACCGCCCGGGCCATAGCCCTCGTACAAAACTTCTTGCAGCTGTGCGGCGTTTTTGTCCTTGATACGGTCAATCGCCCGCTGAATGTTGGCGGAGGGCATGTTGGCAGCTTTGGCCTTGTCTATTGCCAAGCGCAAAGCGAAGTTCATATCCGGATCGGTGCCGCTGCGCGCCGCAATGGCAATAGCGTTACCGAGCTTGGTAAATACCGCCCCGCGGGCCGCGTCTTTCGCGCCCTTTTCTCTCTTGATGGTTGACCATTTACTGTGTCCCGACATCACTGTCCCTTCCAATGTTTAAGGGCTTTCGCGACAACGACGGTGCAATGGGGTATAAAAGTCCGAGCACCGAAGCGGAGCATACCTTACGCAGGTACGCGAGCATCGGAGCGGAGGCTTTCGCCCGCAGTGTGCCGCTCTGCGGAAGTCCTATCTGTTATTCTAGCATTTTTGGGCCGGCGTTTCCACCACAGCGCAAAAGTCAGCCCGGCAATCATGCAGTAACTCACTATCATAAGCCGCCACGAGAATCCTAAATTTTGTACAAATATATGCGGAATCCGGCTGAGCACGTGCGCCGTATCGAGCATGTAGGTAAGTATGATACGCGCCGGCCAGGCCAGCCACCCCGCGAACGCCGGCATCAACATACCCGCTAACC
>DASVGU010000075.1:0-4614 GCA_036379375.1 Saccharimonadales bacterium (SeqCode) | reverse complement strand
TGAAGTGTAAATGCCGGTATGCCCTGCCCGGCCCAGGCCACAGTCGATGCAGCACTTGCCTGTTCCTCCGAAAAATAATCGTTGCCGTCGGTGACGATAAAGCCGAAGTCGCGAATGGACGGCGTGTCTACCTGCGGATAGAAAATCTCGTTTAGGATACCGTGGCCAATAGTAAACCAGACGTTGCTGGCGTCATGCAGTGCAGTGCCGACGCCGTCTTTTGGGCCGGGTGCCCACCGGGCATCTGCTCCTGGCGCTCCCGGTGCCTGTGTATCATTGGCCATGGACCCACCTCCTGTCGTGTTTCTGTGCTCGTAGCTGCACATGGTGCCAATCGAGCGCCGCTTTCCTTATCATAAGCGCAAGCGCAGCGAAGCACAAGCGGCGAGCTGTCGGGGCTGGCTTGACCCAAGGGATGTTTGGGGCTTATATTGCAGGTGAGGAATTAAAATGGAAAAGACCACAACGCATATAATCTTCGTCATAGTGATGGTGGCTGTTATTGTCGCCGTGGATATACTGTTCTTTAGGCATCAATTTTGGGAAAGGTTGGCCTCGAATGTAGGGATCGTGTTGGTTGCGCTAGCTTTCTTTTTTAGGTTTTTGAACCATTCTTAAGCCGTTGCAAGCGTGAGATAGGTGGTGCGAGAGTATCTGTGGGCTTGGGCCCGGCCTTGCGTGCAGCCCTTTATCTAATCGTCGGTATTGACGCACGTGCCATTTGTGAGCACGGTGCCTGGGTTTGCTGCAAACTGCCAGCCGTAATACAGACTGGCAATCTGGTAAGCGGTCCCTTCGGTGGCGTTACTAACGTTGGCCCGTACATCGGCGCAAAGGGCTGCCTGCACCTGCACCGCTGTGGCAGTGTAGCCCAGCGTGAGGACGGTTGGCTCGAGCGCCGCCAAGGAGGTCCATTCCGCGGTGTTCAGATCGCCGTTTGCGCAGGTGACGGGCCCCGAATTGCCGTTGCTGGAGAAGGTTAATTTGTGGCTGCACTCAGGAGTCTTTGATGGCACGGTGGCCGGAGCCAGAGTGGCGTATTCGTTTGTATTGTGATTATTGGCCGGAGCCGCAGCACTTGCGGTGGCGCTGTGTTGGGCGCCGGCGCTTGTGTGGTGGAATCTGCGGTGCAACGCTAGCCCAACGAGGACAACGATGAGGCACGCCGCGGCGGCAATCACGATTTCCGAGAGCGCGAATCCGTTCTGTTGCCCGCGCAGTGTATAGCTACCCATCTCCAGCAATTATACCGGAAAGATGAAGGGCGGCGCTGGGTACCTGTAGTTTGCAGTAAAAGCAAAGCCCTGAGGTGATATATCCCAGAGGGTTACTCCGGTCTTGTGTCTGCGGCGTAGCGAGCATAGGTTTTGTGGTACATGCGGTTTGTGCCGTAGCCAATTCCGGCAGCAACGATGCTGGCGATACCGCCGAGGATAAGCGGTGTACGCCCGCCGGATTTATCAGCCACCCAGCCGAGTAGCGGTCCGCCGATTGGTGTCGTGCCGATAAGTAAAACAGATTGCAGCGCCAGCACCCGGCCGCGCATGTGCGGTTTGGAGGTAATTTGTATCAGCGCGGTCGTGGAAGTGGTGTATAGGATGCTGGCTACACCTATGAAGATGCAGACCAGCGCCGCCGCGATGACATTTGGTGAGATTGCTAAAGCGAGCATAGAAACGCCAAGCGCTGCCGCCCCTATTACGGCGTGGCGCAGCTGTACCAGCTTCCGATGCGCAATAATCAATGCCGTTACGACCGAGCCGGCACTCATGGTCGAATAAATGATGGTGTACGTGGTGTTTGATTTGTGCAGGCCATCGGTCACGAACAACGGCAGTGTAACACTGAAGTTATACGACAATATCCCGATAATCAGCAACATCGTAAAACTAATCCACAAGGTAGGCTCAGCCAGTACGTAGCGCAGCCCGGCCCGGATTTCTCCCTTGCCCCGTGGTCCCGGGTGGTGGCGGTATAGCTCGTGCGGATTCATCAGTATCAGGCAGGCCAGGACGGCAAGGTAAGAAACGGCATCGGCGCTAAAACACCAGCCGTAGCCGACGGTTACGATTAGCAGTCCGGCCAGCAGCGGCCCGAATATACGTGACAAGTTAACGATGGTGCTATAGATGACGACAGCGTTGGCAACATCTTTGTCCGGCACCATTTCGCTTACGAATGATCGCCGCAGCGGGTTGTCGAGTGCCAGGAACATACCACCGGCGATGGCCAGCGCATAAAATCCGGCGAGCGGCGGATGCGGCATGAACGCCAGCACTGCCAGGCCTGCAGATTCGGCCATTTCCAAGCTTTGCGTTAGGAGCAGCAGCCGTCGCTTATCCGAGCGGTCGGCTACAGCACCACCCCATATAGACAGCAGTAAGATTGGCCCGAATTGGCACGCTGCCAGGGCGCCGACGGCGAGGCCGCTGTGGGTTAGCTGCAAGACTAGCAGCGTAAGTGCTATGTTGGTCAGCCAGTTGCCGGTGTTAGAAACGATCTGCCCTGTGAAATATAGGCGGAAATTTCTGTGTTTTAGCGACGAAAACGTCGCACCAAATGCCCGCCGGACGCGGCTGCCCGGCTCAATGCTATCAGGCTCCATTTGCTTTCTATTATGCTCTACCGGCGCTGTGAAATCTAATCATGTGATAGTTAGTGTTGTGGTACACCGTTATCGTACCGGCCACCCGGGCATAGCTCGGTCTGAGGCCCGGGAGCCGGTGGTTAGCGCATCATTTTGAGCATTGGCAGAGCACCTGTTCTGATAAATCGTACTAGCAGCCAGCCACCCAGGGCAATAAATACTATATTGAGTAGCGTCGTGTAATTAAGCGATATATGTTGTGCGGCAACGGCAGCTACGTGGTGTGAGCTTGGTATGAGCCCCAGCACGTTAGAAATCGCCTCTGCGAGCCAGCCGGCGATTACCATGGTTGCGTAAAAGCTGCCCAGAATGAACAGCATCATCTTGGTGCCATAGTATTTTCGGTAAATCAGCAGAATCGGGATGATGAGCAGGTCAGCAAAGATAAATGCCACGACGCCGCCAAAGCTGATGCCGTCATTCCAGAGTACTGCGGCCAATGGTACGTTGCCGATTGAGCAAACGAAAGATAGCAGCGAAATGACCGGCCCGATAATCGGCCCCCAGATGACAGACCACATATGGTGGTTGCTCAAAAATAATGTCTGCCACCAGCTTTTGGGTACCCAGGCGGCAACCGCTCCGGCGATCAGTAAGCCGCCGACCAAGTCTTTCCAAACGGCGGCCATCTCCATAACAAAGATGTGGCTGATGCTGGTTAGTCCCTCAGTCGAGCGCGCTCGCTCAAAGAACGAACCCTTACGGGCAATCGTCATGTCCATGGCGGCGTGTCCCTCCATCGAGCCGGCCGCGCCTTTGTTTGCTTGCTTCAGCGCCAATTCGATCAACTTTTTGCGCAGGAATATCCGGTAGAAGCCAGCCAGCAAGACAATCATCAGTGGTCCGCCGATGAACTCTGCCAAGGTAAATCGCCAGCTCAGCAAAAGCGCCATGATGATGCCTAGCTCCACCACTAAATTGGTGCTGGCGATCTCGAATATCATAGCGTTCACAAATGTTGCCCCCTGCCGGAACAATGAGCGGGATATAGCAACGGCCGCATAAGAACACGAGGAGCTGGCAATACCGAGTCCGGCAGCCGTAGCCATAGTTTTGACGCTGTCGTTGCCCAGCAATCGGGCAATCGTCTTCTTGCGCACGACAGCCTGGATGATAGCCGATAGAACAAAGCCGAGGATTAGCGACCAGAGGATGTCCCACGTCATAGTGCCGGCAATTGAGAGTGCGTGCAGCAGCGCGTGGAGGATGTGCATTAGGTGCGCTCCTGCACTTCGACGCTCAGCTTGGCAATTTCGAGGTTGCAGCTTCGGTGCTGCCTGCACCACGCCTTACACTTCTGCGCCAGTGCTTTGTCGGTGTAGTGCAGCCCGCACTCCGGGCATGTATGTATAGTATGTGTCGTGATTTTCGGCATAGTACCCTCCAATTTGTTTATAAAAACGTGAGCCACCGACAGGCTTGTGTATTGATTTTTGGTCAATTACAGTTTGGGCACATAAGCTAGCCTCCTATAATGCTTAAGACATTGGCGAACGCATCTTCCTTTAGCGAGTAGCAGATTGTTTGACCGAACCGACGGCTTTGCACCAGCTGGGCGGCGCGGAGCTTGTTCAGACTGTGTGAGGCGTTGGACACCGAAGTGCCTATCAGCTCGGCTATAGTGGTCACGTTTAGTTCCGGATGATGACGCAGTAAGTAGCAAATTTTGAGCTTGGTTTTATCGCCAATGGTGCCGCACTGCAGAGCGCAGAGCTCGATGGCATCGTTGTCTTGCAGTTCCTTCTTGATAGATTGAATATTTGAACGCATGTTCAAATGATACGCTTGCTTATAATATCTTGCAAGCTGCTTGGGACAATTGGCATCTGGTCAGCAGCCTGCACTGCTGGTTTGCTGTTTCGGACCCTACCGCGTGAGCCAAAGAAAAACCGCCCATTTCAGGACGGCCTTTCTCTGGCTCCGGGGACAGGATTCGGACCTGCGACCTAGTGGTTAACAGCCACCCG
>DASVGU010000074.1:0-3366 GCA_036379375.1 Saccharimonadales bacterium (SeqCode) | reverse complement strand
GCTCATATATACCGGCGCCGCTCCACGTATATAAAAGCAACTGCCCCGAATAACAGCGGAAGCCAGAAAGTAAAAAGACGGTAGAGCAGCGCCAGTGCTAGCGCGTACTCACTGGAGACCCCATAGACGATGAGGGAGGCCACCAATCCCGCTTCCGTGCCGCCCAAGCCGCCAGGGGTCGGTACCACGACGCCGCCGGCCACGCCAACGGTCATCACGATAAACAAGACCGGAAACGGAACATACAGATGCAGCGCCCGGGCACAGGCAAACAGACAAAAGGCGTAACAGATAGCGAGTAACATGGAAATAATGAGCGACAGGGCCAGCCTGCCCGGCCGGTTGCGAAATGCAGCAATCGTGTGCGCCGTCGAGACAACAGTCAACCACACCATACGGCGAAGTTTCCGCCACAAAGCTAACACTGCACATACGATGACGATAGCAACCAAAACATATATAAGCACCCGGACCGGCGGCAGATGTAACGGCCTAAGTCTGCTGTGCGTGGTAAATACCAACACAACAAGAACCACCATATTCCCCACGAAGCCTGCCAGATTATTGAGCGCAACAACAGCCAGAGCTTGCGGCCTCGTATGCTTCTGGCGCCGCAAGTACAAGTAATTTACCCCCAGCGCCCCCGCTCCTGCGGGCAGCAGCCGGTTTGCAAACATACCCCCTGCCTGTACGACAGCCGTCAGCCAGTAGCGCACGTGTTTCCAAGCAAGCAGTGTATATACCCCAGCGGCCAGGCAATAGCTAAAGAGCAGCGAGGCGAGCGCGGCAATCAGCCACTGCAGATCCGCATGCCGCCAGCTGCCAAGCGAATGACGGAAAAACCCAACCTGCGGCACTACAATGTATAAGAGCAACACCGCCGCCCCCAGGAGCACAAGCACCGGACGATTAGGGTGAAAACGCTTTGCGTGATTTGCACGAGACCCGTCCGCGCGTGTCATAATTATTGTCATTATAAAGCATAAGCGATATGAGAGAACACGCTCCGGAGGTACACCGCAGGACTTTCGCCCAAATAATATGCTTGACACGCAATAGTTTAGTATCTACACTATTTACTCGGTAAACTATTTATATATGTAAGGTCTAGCAAATGGCACAGAGCCGCGAGCAAATTATCTCCGAGTTGTATGAACGCATGGGCGCGCTGAAGCGCAGTATGCACATGTATATGCAGGCGGCCCTGGAGCAATGCCCTGTTTCACATAGCCAGATTGAGCTGCTGTCCACCATCAAGCACCTGCAGCCCGTAAGCTTTAAACAAGTTGCGCAGCAGCTGTGCCTGACCCCCGGGGCCGTCTCGCAGCTTGCCGATCCTTTAATTGACCAGGAATTTATATCACGAGAGACCGATCCGAACGACCGCCGTATGCAATGCTTACGCCTGAGTAAAAAGGGCGAGAAAGTACTGCAGACCATCGAAAAGCGCCGGCAAGCGGGCATGAACCACGTCATAGAAAGCCTGACAACCGAGGAGCTTACCGTATGGGCCCGGGTCCAAGAAAAGCTCATTACACATCTTAAAGCCGGCACGACCAAAGACACTAAAAAGTAGAGGAACCACTCGTGAGAAATATACTATTTCACCGTAAGACAGCCCGTGCCCGTGTTCTCGGCGCCGATGCACCCACCGACAGCGTCAGCAAGCCGGCACCCAAGGTTATCGGAGCACCCGGCCAGGAGGCCTCGCACTCCGAAATCATGTTCGTCATGACGGCACTCATGATCTCCATGCTGCTGGCCGCACTGGACCAATCCATTGTCGGCACCGCCCTGCCGCGCATTGCCACCGACTTGCACGGGCTCACCAAGCTCTCATGGGTCGTTACCGCCTACCTCATCACCAGTGCCATCGCCACACCCATCTTCGGTAAAATTGGTGACCTCTACGGTCGCAAAAAGATTTTCCAGACAGCTATCATTATCTTCCTGATCGGTTCGGCACTTTGCGGATTGTCGCAATCCATGAACGAGCTGGTATTCTTCCGGGCCTTGCAAGGTATCGGCGCCGGCGGGCTTATGAGTACCGTTATTGCTATCATCGGTGATGTCATCCCGCCCCGGCAGCGCGGCAAATACCAGGGATTCTTTGGTGCCGTATTCGGTATTTCCAGTGTGGTGGGGCCGGTTTTGGGCGGCCTGCTCGCCGATGCCCACAATTTCTTGGGGGTAACCGGTTGGCGCTGGATATTCTACATCAACCTACCGCTTGGCGCAGTCGCGCTCAGCCTTATTGCCGCCCGCTTGCACTTGCACAAACCCGAGCCAAAAGAGAACCACGTTGACTACGGCGGCGCGTTGTTGCTAGCGCTTGCAGTCATAAGCATCGTTTTCGTCTCTGTGTGGGCCGGCGTGGACTACGCCTGGATCTCGTGGCAAATCCTCAGCTTGTTCGCTTCCACCATCTTGTTCGGCATATTGTTCGTGTGGCGCGAATTCCGCTCCCCCGAGCCGCTTATACCGATGCACCTGTTCAAAAACGATATATTCAGCGTCTCCACCCTACTGTCGTTCGTAACCGGGCTCGCTATGTTCGCCACCATCATCTACATACCGCTGTACCAGCAGGTAGTACGCGGCTACTCACCCACCAAGTCCGGGCTGCTTATGCTGCCGATGGTCGTTGGCATGATGGCCGCATCGCTCGGCTCCGGCAGGCTCATCACTAAGCTCGGCCGCTACCGCATCTTCCCCATCATCGGCACCCTGCTGCTGGCGCTCGGGCTGTGGCTGTTCAGCCACCTCGGGCTCACCACCAACTACGTCGTCCTATCGGCCTGGATGATCGTAATCGGGCTCGGGCTGGGACAATTGTTCCAGGTACCGTCGCTGGCCACCCAGAACGCAGTCGAGTTTAAGAACATGGGGGCCGCGACTTCCGCCGTATCGTTTGCCCGAAGTGTCGGCGGGGCACTCGGCGGAGCCATTTTCGGCACCATCCTCATTGCACGGCTCAAATCACACCTAGCCAGCATATTGCCCGCCAATGTCGCCAGCCACATATCCGGCAATCTCAACGGCGGCACCGCGCAGCTTGCCGGCCTGCCCAGCTGGCTGCGCCACGACTTGCTGGTCGCCTACGTGCACGCCTTCCAGGATATGTTCCTCATCAGTATTCCGTTTGTGCTCGCGGCATTCGTTATCGCACTGTTCCTGCGTGAGGCACCGCTGCGCGACACAACGCACGGCGACGTCGAAGGAATCTAGGCCCCGTATGGCCGCTACTTCCGCCATCCGCGTATCCCACGTTACAAAGCGCTTTGGCAAGCTTACGGCCGTCAACGATGTAGATTTTGAGGTCGGCGAGGGCGAGCTCTTTGCCCTGCTCGGCCCCAACGGCGCCGG
>DASVGU010000073.1:0-9331 GCA_036379375.1 Saccharimonadales bacterium (SeqCode) | reverse complement strand
GGAGCATATTGGTCAGATATTCGGATAAGCCGGGCATGTTGGCGCCGCCGCCCAGAGTAACTACCTGCGTTACCTTGCGCTTATCTGTTGAGCGTTCCTCGTAGTAACGGATCATGCGGCTGATTTCTTTGACGATCTGCTTTAGGGTGGGATCGAGCGCCTCCCGGATTTCACGCTGCTTTTTACTGAGACTGAGGCCGTAGCGATTTTTGATAATCCCCGCCTCCGTTTGTGTCACACCGAGCTTGGCGCGAATGACCTCGGTAAACACACTGCCGCCACCCTGGACCGTACCTGTTACCAGGACATTCTTGTCGTAGATACTGATGTCGGAGCTCAAGCTGCCGAAGTCTATGATGACGCTTGGCATGTTGCTTTGGTGGTCGGCGGCAAACAGGCGCGCGCCGCCGCCCAGTGTGGTCTCGATGACCATCACTTCCAGGCCGGCGATTTTAGCAAGGTCCAGATACGAATCGACGATCTTACGTGGAACAGCGATTGCGAACACTTCGGTGGAGTCTTTATCACTTTTGATGACGGTGTAATCGAGATAGAGCTCTTCGAGCGGCAGGGGAATGTATTGTTCGGCTTCGAGTTGGACAGCTTCATTGACCTCTTTGGGCTTGAGGCTGGGCAGGCTGATGGCACGGGTAAACGTGCGGTAGGCAGGGATAGCCATGGCCACGCGGCGGGTCGTGACATCACCTGTGAGTTCGCTCTTGAAGAGCTTGAACATTGCCTCTGCTACGATGTCGGGATGTACTATCACCCCGTCCTCCACGGCGGCAGGGTCGAATTTGGCTGTGCCGTAGCCTATGATACGTGGTTTCGGCGTGCCGAGACTATCGGCGGCTATCTGCATGACCTTAAGCGAGCCATTGCCAAGATCGAGCCCAAACAGTGGTTTGTTCTTAAAAAAGTATGTTGGTTTGGTCGTTGCTTTGCCCATCAAGCATCCTGGTCTCTTTAAGTGTAAGTATAGCAGATACCGCTCGTGTTTATATAAAATCCCGGGGAAAAGCTCCCCGGGATTTCTGCCGTTACCTCTGTAGTCTGTGCTACTAGTTCAGGCTTTTGTAGGTGTACGTGTCGGTGCTGCCTTCTTCGTTCGCTATCAGCTGATACCCGGTGCAAAGGGTAGTGCTGTCATCGCAACTAGCCGGAGAGGCGATGTATGCGTACTGGAGCACGCCGGCGGCGGGAGCGCTAGTCAGCAAAGAATAGGCGTTGGTACTGCTCGCAGATATGGTCGGGTCACGCAAGGCGTTCGGGTCCAACCCCTTCATATTCGTTGTTACGAATGTCTGGTTTTCTGAGCTGTCGCTACCGAGGCCGTCAGTCGTACTGTTGGCGGGATAGTAGCCGTTTGTAGCGTAGTACGCTTCGAGCTGGCTCTGTACTGCCTTTAAGTCTGTCTGGCGCACCGTGTTGCGCGCCCTTTGTTGAATACCGCTATATGTTGTGATGACGAGCCCGGCCAAGATACCGATAACGACAATCACAATCAAGAGTTCCACTATTGTGAAACCTTTAGTACGCTTGCTAAGTGAGATCATAAGGACCCACCCTCCTTAGTAAATTGTTATTGTATTAGGTTTTGATGATCTTTTAGAGCGGCTCTTTACGGCTCGTTTCTAAAGTATCTGCCACTGATTATAACCATAAGCGTGCCGCGGTCAAGCTTTTCTCCATAGGCGGAAATCGCTACAGAGGTAATTATCTGTTAATTACCGACATCTTTCGAAAGATCGGCAATTGGCCCCATGACGCTGGCGGCTAGCAGTCCCACCGCGGCGCCGAGAAATATAATGAGTACCGGCTCGATTATTGCCGCCAGGCTGTCGATGAGCACATTGACCTCTTCCTCGTAGAAGTCGGCCACTTTTATGAGCACTGTGTCCATCTCACCTGTTTCCTCACCTACGGCAAGCATTTGCGAGACAATGGGCGGGAAGTGCTTACTCTGGCTGAGCGGCTCGCTAAGCTGCTTGCCGTTCTTCACTTGCACGGCGGCATCCTGCAATTCTCTCTGTATGACGCGATTGCCGATTGCTCCGCCGGTTACGCTTAACGCATCCAGTACACTGACTCCGGATGACATAAGCGATGCGAAGGTGCGCGAGAAGCGGGCGATGGCTATCTTGAGGATAATGGTCTTGATGATTGGTGTACGCAGAAGCTGGGCATGAAACCAATACTTCCCCTTCGGTGTCTTTATGTAGCGCCGCAAGAAAAAGACGCCGATCCCCAGTATGATCACGATAATAAACAGGTTAGGCAGCTTATTGATGAGCGGTATGGCGCCAATGCCCGGGATGAGCTTGATGATGCTCGAGTGCACGCAGAAGTTGCTAGCGCCGAGAAGGACACGGGTGTAGGCGGGGAGTTTTGCAGTAGGCCCGCCCAAAGATGTCATGATGCTGGCAATCTTGGGTACGATAAACAGCATGATGCCGAAGAAGGCGATGACGGTGACGGTAAGGATGACGATAGGGTACATCATGGCGCCCTTGATTTTCTTGCGCATTGAGGCGTCTTGCTCTACCTGTGTGGCCAGGCGCTTGAGAATTTCGTCGAGGATACCCCCGTTCTCACCGGCGCGCACCATGTTGACGTACACCTCAGAAAACACTTTCGGATATTTTGCGAACGCGTCGCCTAGCGTGGCGCCTCCTTCGACATCTTTGGTGACCCCCGCAATCACGCTGCGCAAATAGGGGCTTTCGCTGTCGGCTTGGAGTGCCGCAAGTGATCGGGCCAGAGGGACACCGGCCGATATCATCGTGCTGAGTTGTCGACTAAAGATAACCAGGTCCGACATTTTTACTTTATTGGAGGCGGTTGCGCTGAGGCTAAAGAATCCGACGCCAGCTTTTGACTTGTCTTGGTGGATGACGATAGGGTGGACGCCTTGTTTCACAAGTGCGGCTACAAGCGCTTCCCGGCTTGCCGCTTCGGCCATTCCGGTTACTCCTTTGCCATCTTTCGTTGCTTTGTAGGTGAATTTCATTTTGCTTGTTCTTATTGCTTACGCATTATAGTGTATTTTGTTTTCTTGCTGTCTTTGGGGAGGCGTCAGTAACATGTTTTTTCGATTTTCCGGGTTACGTTTCCGATGTGGCACGCAGTACTTCTTCGATAGTCGTTTCTCCGCGCAGGGCTTTTACAAATCCGTCGAGCCGCATGGTGAGCATGCCGTTCTTTATAGCTTGTACTTCGATGGACTCGCTGGTGGCGTTGGTGACGATCATCTTTTGCGTCGATTCGTCGTTGTTCAGAACTTCATAGATACCTATGCGGCCCTTGTATCCAGTATGATTGCAGATTTCACAACCGTCTTCGTGGGGCTTAAATAGCCGGGTGAGCGTGGTTGTGGTGGTGCTTAGCTCGTCGCCGGGGTTGTCTTCCTTTGCTTTGTTGCTTTTACCGATGCCGTCGTTGAGCGCGGCAACCTCTAGCTCGTGCAATTTTTTGAATCCCTCGTTGCCTTGGCTTAGGCCGAAAGCTTTGTCGAGCTCTTTGAGTGTTGCGCTGTCTGGGGCGAAAGTCTCGCGGCAGTTGGTGCACAGCCGGCGTACCAGGCGCTGACCGATGACGACGCGCACAGTGCTGGCGATAAGGAACGGTTCAATGCCCATATTAAGCAAGCGCGGTAGACAAGTGGCGGCATCGTTAGTGTGCACAGTAGAGAACACGAGGTGGCCGGTGAGGGCCGCTTGCACTGCCAGATCGGCGGTTTCGCTGTCGCGGATCTCGCCTACCATGATAATGTTCGGGTCTTGCCGCAGCAGCGAGCGCAGGCCGTTGGCAAATGTCATACCGGCTATCGGGTTGACCTGGGTCTGGTTCACACCAGGAATGCGGTACTCCACCGGGTCTTCTACCGTTGAGATGTTCACGTTTGGTGTATTGAGCATGCTGAGCACACTAAACAAAGTGGTCGATTTGCCCGATCCGGTCGGCCCGGTCACCAGCACCATGCCGTGCGGCTGCACAATGGCGTGCTGCATGAGCTTGAGCGCCTCGCCCCAGAAGCCCAGCTCCTCCAGCGTTGCCGCCTTACTTGATTCGTTCAGTATTCGCATAACCACTTTCTCGCCATCCACGATCGGCAGTGTGGAAACACGCAGAGCGTACATCTGCCCGGCGACTTCTACCTTAAAGCGGCCGTCTTGCGGCGCCCGGTGCTCGTCTATCTTGAGATTACTGAGGATTTTGATGCGCGATACGAGTGCGCCCAGCACCTTGCGCGGCAATTTGTTCGCCTCGCGCAGCATGCCGTCGATACGATAGCGCACTGCCACATAGCCTTCGCGCGGTTCAATGTGTATGTCGCTGGCGCTGGCTTTTACCCCGTATTCGATGATGAGGTTTACCGTTTGTGCAATCGGTGAGTCTTCGGCGACGTCATCCTCGGAGACTTCTTCGTCTTCTCCGGCGGCTTCCACGGCGTCGGTCGATATTACTTTGGTCAGCTCGCTCGAAATGTTGCCTCGGTACTGATCCAGTGCCGCTTGCACGATGCTGTCGGTTGTGATGTATATCTTCAGTTTATTGCCGAGCTGTTTGTGCAGGAAGTTCAGCGCCTGAATATCGTCGGGGTCCTCCATGGCTAAGGAAAGTGTGCCGTCGGGCTCGGCGTCAAACACCACCACACCGTACTGCCGCGCGATGCGCTCGGGCAGGGCCTTGAGTACGTCGTGCTTTATCTCCTTGGCATTCAGCTCAATGAAAGGCACGTCAATTTCGTCGGCGTAGAGCTTGGTCAGGTCTCTTTCGCTCAAGAAATTGCCTTTTATCACCAAATCTTGCAGCGGCTTTTTGTCGTTGGCCTCTTGCTCGCGCAGCGCGCCCAGCTGTTCATCGCTGAACTTGCCGGTGTTTTTGAGTAATTTTTCCACCAAAGAATCAGGAATTCGCATCGCTTTTAGTTGTTCGCCACCGTTTTCAGTGTCCACCCATCCTGGCCACATTTTACCAGCTATCAACAAAAACCGTAAGCACCTTATCCCCGCTCACCATTTTGGGAGGACAGACCTCCTAAAAGTGATTTCTATGTTATAATTAACAATATGCCAGGGAAGAACGTGCTCAAAATTAATGCGCCCGAGAGCTTCCAGCATGTGTATGTACGCGGACACAGCAGGCATAAAATCTTTCTCGACGAGCAGGATTACATCACGTTCTTGCATTTGCTGCAGCGCTATTTGTCGGCTGAAGAGGCACGTGACCCGTATGGCGTGCCGTATCCCAACTTCTACAACAAGGTCGAGCTGCTCGCCTACTGCCTTATGCCCAACCATGTCCACCTGTTGCTATATCAGCGCCAGCCCGGCAGCATGGGCCGCTTCATGCAAAGCCTGCTTACCAGCTACAGCCGTTATTTCAACAAGAAGTACAGGCGCAGCGGCTCACTGTTCGAATCCCGCTACAAGGCTTCGATGGTTAGCGATGAGGCGTACCTGGAGCACATCAGCCGCTACATTCACCTGAATCCCCGCCAGTGGCGTCAGTATGAGTACTCCAGCTTGACGTATTATTTACAACAGGAAGAGGTGTCATGGATTCGTCCAAAGCGCATAATAAATATGTTCGGCAAACCGGCGGAGTATTTGAAATTTATGGAAGATTATGCTGAGCAAAAGAAGATGAATGATATTCTAAAGCAAGAACTTGCCAACAAAATGTAGGTAAAATCCCGTTTGGGAGGTCTGTCCTCCCAAAACGAAAATCAGTTTGCGTGAGAGGGCCGAGATTGCTATATGTAGATGCACCATTATTAAAGAGCAGGCAGGTGACAAGCCGCCTACGAGGAACGAAGGGAGAAACGAATGGCAAAGACAGCAAACACTGAGGGCACGACCACGGCGCCGCAGGACAACAAGCAGAGCGACAAAAGTGATAAACAAGACGGCAAGAGCAAGGCGCTGGGGCTGGCTCTGGAGAGTATCGAAAAGCAGTTTGGCAAGGGCTCTATCATGAAGCTCGGTGAGGCTCACGCCCAGAAAGTTGAGTGCGTCCCTACGGGCAGCCTTAGTTTGGATATCGCCTTGGGCGGCGGTCTTCCCAAAGGCCGTGTGATTGAGATTTATGGCCCGGAGTCATCGGGTAAAACTACCCTTACGCTGCATGCGATTGCAGAAGTGCAGAAGCGGGGCGGCACGGCAGCGTTTATCGACGCCGAGCACGCGCTCGACCCGTCATACGCGAAACGTATCGGTGTGGATGTCGAGAATTTGCTGCTTTCCCAGCCGGACAACGGTGAGCAAGCCCTTGAGATTACCGAGACGCTCGTACGCTCCAACGCGGTTGATATTATCGTGGTTGACTCTGTCGCGGCGCTTGTGCCGCGCGCTGAGATTGAAGGCGAAATGGGCGACAGCTTGCCCGGCCTTCAGGCCCGCTTAATGAGCCAAGCATTGCGCAAGCTCACCGGTGTCATCAGCCGCAGCAAGGCGACGGTTGTCTTCATCAATCAGATCCGTATGAAGATCGGCGTCATGTTTGGCAACCCCGAAACGACCACTGGCGGTAACGCACTCAAGTTTTACTCGAGCGTGCGTATGGACATCCGCCGTATCGGCCAGATCAAACAAGGCGATAACGTTATCGGCAACCGTACTCGTGTGAAGGTGGTGAAGAACAAGATTGCGCCACCGTTCCGCGAGGCCGAGTTCGACATCATGTATAACGAGGGTATCAGCCGCTCGGGTGACATTCTGGATTTGGCAACGGCCCGGGACATCGTCGAAAAGTCGGGTGCCTGGTTTGCCTACGGCGGCCAGAAGATTGGCCAAGGCCGCGAGGCCGCCAAGACATATCTGCAGGAAAATCCGAAGGCGATGCAAGAAATAGCGGAAAAAGTCCGCGCCAGCGCTGAGGCAGAGTAAATCTTAAGTGGTCTTTGTACGAGGCGGTCAGGGTAAAGACCCCGTCCCGGTGAGGTGAGATGAAGATTACCGGCATAACGCAGCAGCAGAAACGGCAGGGAAGATATTCTATCTTTGTCGATGGCAGATATGCGTTTTCCCTCAGTGAATCGGCCCTGCTCGACTCGCATGTGGCGAGCGGGCAGGAGCTTACTCCAGCGCAGGTAAAGAAGTACAAACAACTTTCAGCCGACGACAAGCTGTACAATCTTGCGCTGCGCTATGCCGTAATGCGTCCGCACAGCCGCTGGGAATTGGAAACGTACCTGACGCGAAAGGGTGCAAGCCCTTCCCTGTTGGAACGAATACTTAACAAGTTAAGTAAGATTGATTTGCTGGATGATGCGGCATTTGCGCGCGGCTGGATAGCAAACCGCCGCCTGCTTGGGGCCCGCTCCCGCCGGCGGCTGGCCCAGGAATTGCGCGCCAAGCGTGTTTCCGATGAGATACTCGAACAGGTACTGAGGGAAGACGACACCGATGAGCAGAGTGTGCTCATAGATTTGGTGGCTCGCAAGCGCAAGCAGGCCAAATACCAGGACGACACGAAGCTTATGCAGTACCTGGCTCGCCAGGGCTTCAGCTACGATGATATTCGAGAGGTTATCAAGAATATGTGATGGTCCCGGAGTATGAGGGAAAGCCGACCAGATGGGTCAAGAGGCTTTCTTGGCGTAAGACTGTGTGTGGAGCTGTGTATCGAGATACCATGCAAGCCCTATAAGCAAATGAGCCTTTAGGCTACCGTTGCAGCTGCCGGCGCCGCTGAGCGCTTTTCCAGGTCGTTGATGATAATGCGGCGATTGGTAATCTCATTTATCTGTGAGCGATCAATGCTGAGTGACCCGCCTGTGAAGCTTTTGAGGATGGACTGTGCGGCGTAGAGTTTCTGAATGTACATGGTGGTAGTCTCCACTGCGTAGTCGCTCACCTTGCCCACTTTGTGCTTGCTTATGGTCTCGATTGGCTTGCCGATAAGCTCATACCTCAGCTCCAGCACTTGCTTGAGCCGCACCAGCTCTTCCGGTTCGACAAGCACGTCGTGATCGTTCACCACCAGCCCCTGGGGGATAACGTCGCGGACGTCCTGGTACAGCAGTATAAGTTGCGTATTGTTGAAGCGGTCGGTGCAATAAAATCCTTCTATCTTGAGGTTGTCGGGGTTTATAACCGGTGCCGTAGCTGTAGCCACCTGTGTGTTCGTGCGGAGGCTCATGACGGGGCGATTCAGTATGGATGCGCTTAGCTGCAGCATGTGTCCATTATAGCTTGATTACCCCGGGACTCACAGACGGTATTTTTACAAAATAAAATGCTGATGCTTGCAATTAGTGTGCCGCTCAGGTACAGTTGGCCGCCATGAAGAAAGTTCTCAGGTTGTTCTCAGAATTTGTGAGCTTTGTGGGGATATTGCTGGCCGCGGAAGCACCTGCGATGGCAATAGGTACTGCTCCGCCCCTGGAAGTACCCGAGCATCTCTCGATTGCCGAGATAAAAATGACCGGCGACGAATTCGTGGTATTGCAGAATAACGGCCCCAGCGTAATCTCGGATCTGAGTACCTATTGGCTCTACAGTTTCAATAAGACCAGTCCGCGCGCCGCCGGTGCCACCAGCGATGCGCAGCAGCTACCGGTTGCAACGCTTGATTCTGGCCAATCGGTGTTGCTGAGCTCCGGCGGCCCGACGTGCGGCGCCGAGGTGAGCGCCAAACTATCGCTGAGTTTGGGTGATTCCGCAGGAGATCTCGAGCTGCTGCAGAGTGATAGTGCTACGGGGCTGCTCGATATTACTCCGACAGATGCCGTGTCGTGGGGTGCCGGCGGGGATATCGCAAGTGTTCCGTCCAGCAAGACGGATAAGCAGGCAGCGTACTATCGGATCCATGCGTCCGATGACGGCGCAGCGTATGCGTGGCAGCAGGCTGATGTGCATGTTGATCCGGCGACCGGTGTTGCCCAGATCTGTCAGCTGGACGTCGCGCAGGACACAGGTACTGCCCCTGTGGCGACGAACACAGCAAACCAGCTGTTGCCTCCAGGGTTCCCGCCGGCGAGTATCGTGAGCGTGGACAGCGCTGTAGCGGCTGCCGATGGTCCGAGTTTGCCTGCGAGTGATGTCGGGCTGCAAGCTCCGCGGATAAATGAGCTGCTCCCAAACCCGGCAGGCACAGGTAACGATGCAACCGATGAGTTTATTGAGCTGTATAACGCCAATCCGGCCACATTTGACCTAAGCGGCTTCACGCTGCAGACCGGCACGACCACCACGCATCAATACACCTTTCCTGCGGGCACGGTTCTGCCGCCGAAAACATTTGAGGCATTTTATTCCGCGGCCACCAACCTTACGCTCAGCAATAGCGGCGGCCGGGCGGCACTGCTGGACCCGTTCGGTAATGT
>DASVGU010000072.1:0-5823 GCA_036379375.1 Saccharimonadales bacterium (SeqCode) | reverse complement strand
ATTTCTGCTTCAATTTCGCCGAATTTATCCGCGACGGTCTCCATGATCAGCTTGACCTCTTTGGCCGACTCTAGCTCATGTTTCCACCAGTATTTGCTCTTGACCTCTATAAACTCCACGCATGCCACGAGCTTTTCGGCTAGCAGTGCATCGGCAATTCGCTGAGCTTCTTGCCAGCTGCTACAGGTCAAAACCAGTTCTACGAAGTCCCGGTGGGCCAACTATCTTTCCTCGCCCTATTTCTCTCCGTCTCCGTCGACAACTTCGCCCTCGATGGGGCCGTCGCCTTTTTTGCCATCCTCAGAAGATTTGTCGGCATCTCCGGCCGGTTTTTCTTCCTTGCTGGCCTGCTCGTACAGCTTAGCACCAATGGGCATAAGCTTGTCGCTCAAGCTCTTAGCGGCCTTTTCCAGCTCGTCTTTGCTGGCTTTCTCGTCGCTGGCAACCTTTTTGGCTGCCTCAACGGCTTCATCCAACGTTTTCTTGTCATCGTCACTTAGTTTGTCGCCGTTGTCGTTCTTCAGCTTTTCGGCCTGATACACCGCACTGTCTATCATGTTGCGGGCTTCCACCGCCTCACGTTTCTGCTTGTCCTCCTCGGCATGAGTTTCGGCCTCTTTGGCCATCTTCTCTACCTCAGCTTTATCGAGACCGCCGCTGCCCTGAATGGTGATGTTTTGCTCCTTGCTGGTACCCTTGTCCTTGGCAGTCACGTTCAGGATACCGTTGGCATCGATATTGAATGTCACCTCAATTTGCGGCACACCGCGCGGCGCCGGGGCAATACCGTCGAGGATGAAGCGGCCGAGGCTCTTGTTATCGACAGCCATTTCGCGCTCGCCTTGCAGCACGTTGATTTCTACCTGCGGTTGGTTGTCGCTGGCGGTAGAATAGGTCTGACTTTTGCTCGTGGGGATGGTAGTATTGCGCTCAATAAGGATGTTGCGCAGGCCGCCCTCGGTCTCGATACCAAGGCTCAACGGTGTTACGTCCAGTAGCAGCACGTCCTTGACGTCGCCCTGCAGCACGCCGCCCTGGATAGCTGCACCCACGGCCACGACTTCGTCGGGGTTGACACCCTTCATCGGATCCTTGCCGAAGATCTTCTTGACCTTTTCCTGCACGGCCGGCATGCGGGTCATACCGCCCACCAACACCACCGCCTGGATATCGCTGGCCGAAAGTTTGGCGTCTTTGAGAGCCTTTTCGCACGGCGCAGCAGTCTTTTCTATCAGGTCGGCTACCAAGTTTTCCAGCTTGGCCCGGGTGAGCTTGTGCTCGAAGTGCTTGGGCCCCTCGGCATCGGCGGTCAAAAACGGCAGGTTAATGTCTACCTCTTGCGCCGTACTCAGCTCAATCTTGGCCTTCTCGGCCTCGTCACGCAGGCGCTGCATGGCAGCGTTGTCGTTCGTGATATCTATGCCGTTTTCCTTTTTGAACTCGTCCACGAAGTAGTTCACCAGCACGCGGTCGAAATCGGCGCCACCGAGGTGCGTGTCACCATTGGTGGCCTTCACCTCAAACACGCCGTCGCCCAACTCCAGCACGGATACGTCGAAGGTACCGCCGCCCAAGTCGTACACGGCAATCTTTTCGTCGGCCCTACCCTCTTTGTCCAGCCCATACGCCAGGGCGGCCGCGGTCGGCTCGTTGATAATACGCTTGACCTCCAGCCCGGCAATCTTACCGGCATCTTTGGTCGCCTGGCGCTGACTGTCGTCGAAGTAGGCCGGCACGGTAATGACGGCTTCGGTCACTTTGTCGCCCAAAAAGCCCTCAGCATCAGCCTTGAGCTTGCTCAGGATCATCGCACTTATCTCTTCGGGGCTATATTCCTTGTCGCCCATCTTTACCTTTACACCGTTGCCAGCTTTCACAATCTCGTAGCCCATCAGCTTGAGGTCGCGCTGCACCTCTTTATCGCTAAAGTTACGGCCAATCAGGCGTTTTACCTCATAAATCGTGTTTTTCGGATTGGTAACCTGCTGGCGGCGTGCCACCTGGCCTACCAGGCGCTCACCGTTTTTGTTGATAGCCACCACGCTCGGTGTGGTGCGGTTACCCTCGCTGTTGGCGATAATTTCCGGTTTGCCGGACTGCATCACCGCCATTGCGCTGTTCGTAGTCCCTAGGTCGATTCCGATAATTTTTGTCATTACTATGTAGTCCTTTCTTCTAATAATTCTTCATAATGTTTGCTATAAGCGGCTTTGATGGCATCCAAGGCCAGCCGATCGTCACCATATGCCCTCGTCACGAATTCTCTAATCTGACTTTCACTCATATATCGAGGATATGTGGGATTACCGTTAGGGTCCTCTGGCTGCTCACCCCGCTGCAACATTTCATTATCCCTGAGACGGGCAAGCGTCATACTGAAAGCACCAAAAAATTTGTCTTGAGCGCCTTCATCTACTTTCAATTCAGCTAAATCTGGATATTGAATCTGTTCCATCGTTCCATTCCTAGCACCTAAGCTTACTGAGTGCTAAAACTATTCTAGCATACAAAAATTGGCACTCACATGTCAAGAGTGCCAGCTTTGGGTCTACCGGGTTTCAGCTCATTGCTCACTCGGCCGAGTCGCGGGCCTGCTCGATAACAATTCGTGGGTTCAGCAGCACACTGGTTTGGTAAGGATTGCGGCCAGGATCCTCGATTGCAGCCAAATACTGTCTCAACTCCTCCGGTGTGGCCGCTGCGGCAAACTCTTGGATATCGCAGGCAGCCTGGCGAACACTCTCGTCATCGTCCGCTCGCTGCGCAAAGAAGTCACCAATAAACCGCACATAGCGTCGCCGTCGTCGTTCAATCTCGCTTGTGTTCAATACCACGGCACCCGATGCGGTATCAGGGCCAAATTCCCTCAACATAAAGAAGGCCCTAGTCTCTCCAGAGTATATTCATAAGCACTATGCCTGTAAGTATAGCGCACTACGGCTGGTTTGACGCCCCAGTTACTCTCTGGTAGGTTTTTCTCTTAGCAAGACGCCGGATCCATCGATAGCACGCGCATAACCGAATACTGAGCACTGTCCGACAAAGATACAGGCGGCGCATGCGCGGGCCGCCATAACACGTGCGCTATCCATATCATACGGATTTGGCCCTCGCGGATCACGGGCCGCTGCTTCTTGCCCACCAGCCAAATTTTCCAGATGCGTAATAACAGTAGGGTATTCGAAGTCGGCCGCTTCAGCGCTCGGCTCAACCTCACCAAACGGGCAAATCGGGCAATGTTCCTGGCTTGAAGGAGCTGGCATCAGGCTGTCTTCACCCGTACCATGGCGTGGCGCACCACTTCGTCACCCAAACGATACCCGGCTTGAAGTTCCTCGCCCACAACCTCGCGGGTGCCGCTGCCCTCTTCCATGCTCACAGCCTCGTGATAACGCGGGTCAAACGGCTCACCAACAGTCTTGATGCGCTCCACGCCGATATCCGACAGCGTCTTCTCGAACTGCTTTACTATACTTTGTATACCATTGACGTAGGCATGCCCTTCCAGGTCCTTCGGGGCAGCCTTAAGCGCGCGCTCAAAATTATCAATAACGGGCAGCAAGTCGCGCACGACGTTGGCCTTAATGATATCTTTTAGGCCCGCCAGCTGCTCCTCGTGGCGACGGCGCAAGTTGGCAGCATCGGCACGCTCGCGCTGCAGCGCTTCGGTCAGATCCGCAACCTGCTGCCGTAAGGCTGCAAGATCCGGTTTGCTCCGCTTCGGGTCGGCTTTAGGCATCGGCAGACTCCGGCGACCGGTACACAGCCCGGTATACTTCTGTTACACCACTAAGCGCTGCGACCGTCGCCCCCAGTATCTCCTCTTGAGAGGCACCCTGCGCCTCAAGAGCCTTCCATACCTTGCGGATATCCGGATTCCCTGGGTTATACAGACTGTCCGAATCAGGACAATACACGCAAGCTCCCACTACCGCGCAGGTAATATCTGGAACCATAGTGCCTGGCGTCGCATGTCCGCGTTCGATAGCCCTTACACTCATAACACCTCCTCAAGGGCGCGGCCGGTGCGTGCCACCAGCGCCATTACATCGCGGTAATTCTGGCGCGTCGGTCCTAGTGTACCGATGTAGCTGCGGTCACTGAACGGGCTGTGGAACCGGCTCACGATAAGTGTTACGCCCGCGCTGCGGCCAATAGGGTTCTCGCTGCCAATGTACACGCTCAAGGGTTCGTTCGGCGCGGCTTCGCGCAGCCAAGGCTCAAGATTATCAAGCAAGTTTGCCACCTGCTGCACCTGCTGGCCATTGATAAATTCCGGCTGCCCAAAGAGATTGCTCAGACCGCTCAGGTACAGCTGGTTGCCGATGGTTGCCAGCCCCAGATTGTGCGTCAGCTCCACCAGGGTGTCAGTCGCGTTGCGGATGGTGCGCTCCGGCAAGCCGCCGCCGGTGACGCGGGCGCTCAGGGCCCGCTCGGCACGCCGTTCGGACTGTGTCTCGGCATTCTCGGCCAGATTGTTAACATAATACCGATACCCCTTATCTGTCGGCACACGGCCGGCACTGGTGTGCGGCTGGGCGATATACCCCATGCGTTCCAGCTCGGCCATCTCGGCCCGTATCGTGGCGCTGGATACGTCAAAAACTTTGGCCAGCAGGCTTGAGCCCACCGGCACCGCCACTTCGGCATATTGCTCGATTATCGCAGACAATATTTGCTTCTGACGCTGTGTCATGGCATAAAGTATACTGGATTGGCGCTCAAACGTCCAGACTGCTAGGAGGCGTGCCCAGATTGAAGCTCACGCAACAACTGTTCTGCCCAAACCCGAAAACTCCGGTCTACCGTCGTAAATTTGTCCTGATTGTGCGCAATGCTGTCGGCCGCCTTCACAGCCTCGTCAAGATTCTCATTCACGACAAAGTGGTAATACGGCTTAGCTAGGGCTTCTCTCAATTCTGCAACAGCTGCTTGCATGCGTTTGGTAATATCGGATGGGTCCGCACCCTTCTCACCGTAACGTGCCCGCAATCGGCGCTGCCATTCGCTATAGCTCGGTGGCAGGATAAACTCCGCGATTACGGTATTTGATATGGCCTTGTACTCCGCCACACCTTGCACTTCGATATCGGTAAGGGCTATCTTGCCCTCATTACGAGCCATCTCTATTTCTGCTACGCTCGTCCCGTACACATTGCCGCTGTACATTTTGGCTTCAATAAATGCACCGGCGCGTAGCATATCCGCCACCTGTGCTTTGCTCACAAAGTGATATTCCACGCCGTCCTGTTCCATAACGCCGCCGTTCTCACGCATCGGCCGGGTGGTGTGCGACACAATATGGTGGTATTTTCCCGTCTCAAGCAGCCGCTGTTTGATAGTATCCTTGCCCGCGCCGCTTACACCTACCAGGAATGTAATCGGTGTTGTCCTGACAAGATCTACTACGCTGGCGCTGATCTTGTAGTTTTCGATAAGTGATTGTAATTCGGCTTCCATTTAGAGAGAGTATACATGATATTTCCACTCAGGTGCTATACTTTGTATAGTATTGGAGGACATACACCCATGAAACAGGCACCTAATTTTTCGCTACCAGACCAAGACAGCAAAACGCATTCGCTGACCGATTACGCCGGCAAATGGTTGGTGCTGTACTTTTACCCAAAGGACGACACACCAGGCTGCACTGCCGAAGCCTGCGCCTTCCGCGACGGGCGCGAAGATTTGGCCAAGCTGGCCGAAGTAGTGGGCGTGAGCAAAGACTCTGTCGCGAGCCACAAAAAGTTCGTGGAGAAGTACCATCTGAACTTCACGATCTTAAGTGACCCGGAACACAAAACCATCGAGGCTTATGGCAGC
>DASVGU010000071.1:0-4835 GCA_036379375.1 Saccharimonadales bacterium (SeqCode) | reverse complement strand
ACCGTCGGCCTGGCGGCGAGCGTCACGTAGCGCCGTCTCGACACGTGCTTCCAGCGCCGTTTGCTCTTTCTTCATTTCCTCGCCCAGGGACACGCCGCTCTCAATTGTCTTGCGGCGGCGCTCCATCATCTGTACAATCGGCCCAAACGCCCACTTTTTCAGCACCAGGAACGCAATAATAAAGCTCACCAGCTGTATGATGAACGCTTTACCATCAACGCCCAGCGCCCCAATCCCCGACGCGCTATCCCCAAATTGTGCAATTGCAGTAATCATTATCATTCATATTCCACTATTAAGGAGTTTTGTAGATGTGTGGCAGTTCGGCGATTCTTTCGAGAATCGTACCGCAGCGTACTTGATAGTACGTGAGGAGCAAATCGGAGGAAAATCGGTGAAATGTGCCATCTACAAAAGTCCGCTCTATTTGACAAAGAACGTGGCGGCAAAGGCCAACAGCCCATACACCTCCACCAACCCCACGAAGATCAGCGCCTGCCCCAAGAACTTCGAAGCCTCCGGGTTGCGGCCGACCGCCGACATATAGTGGGCGCCGACCAGACCCATACCAATAGTCGGACCAATGAACCCGGCGCCGATCATAATGCCGTGTGCCAGTGTCTGCGTGGCTTGGGCCTGGGTTACTGCTGCTGCAAGTAGTGAAAACATCGTACTTTTCTCCTTAATTACAAAATATTTACTTACTGGCCCCCGTGCAAGGGACTTCTGCGAAACGGTATAGCGTGGGATGAACCGCGAGCACCGGAGTGCAGGCGTACTTGCAAGGTACGACGGAACGAGGAGCGGAGTGGTTCGCCCGCGATATGCCGCTTCCCAGGAGTCCCGTCTATTGTTTCAGGTTCACTAACTTCGGTCAAGTCATGCCCCTCGCGCGTGCCATTCACCGAAATCGCCAGATAGTTCACAGATAGGATAACGAAAATATAGGCTTGCAACGCGCCCACGCCTAAATCAAGCAGCGTAAACGGGAACGCGGCAATCGGGGAAAGCACGCTGCCGGGAGCCAGCAATCCGCCCAGATACGCGAATACCGCAATAACGATCTCACCGATAGCCATATTGAGGAACAACCGGAGCGCCAGGCTCAGCGCGCGGGTCAGGTCAGTAATCATCTCAATGATGCCAATCACCAGATACAGCGGGTTGCGCGGGCTGCCCACGAAAAAGTGCCGGATATACTTCGGGAAGCCGCCAGCCTCGCGGATCGAGGCGACATACACCAGACCCATCGTCACCAGCCCAAGCGCTACAGTGGTGTTGAGATCCGCCGTCATTGGCCGCAGCAGCGGATGCCCATGCATTTGCACGGCGTCACCCACCCCCGGGATCAGTCCCGACCAGTTATGCAGCAGGATGAAAAAGAACAGCGTCATAAAGAACGGCACGTACTTCTTGGCCGTCTTTTTATCGGTAAATGCCCCCTCGACCGTATCAATCATAAAGCCGGCAATCGCTTCCACGTACTGGATAATGCCGCCCCTCGGCTTCACGCTCGCACGGTGCGCCGCGATGATAAGCAGCACAATCATAACCACGGCAATTACCCAGCCATAGAATATCGAGTTGGTGATATGCGCGCCCAGCAGCGTGAAGTCCGTGGCCGGTGCCACGTGCACTATCGGCCCTACCGCACCGATGGCAAGCTGCGAGGCAAGGGCAGCTATCATACATCGTCCTCCTCGTCATCTTCTTCGTAGCGCTTGCGTATCGCGCGCTTTTGCGCCGCGCTCAGCTTGGGTACGGGCAAACGGTTGGCCATGCGTACTGTCCGCCACATCACCGCCGTCGACGCCACAAGGGCTACTGCCAGCCCCACAAACACCCACAAATTCCCGGCATGCAGCCGTGAATCCAGCTCGGCACCGCCTGCAATCGGTATAATCACGGTAATCGCGAGCTGCCAGCTCATGTTAGCGACGTACACCAAAAAATTGCGGCGCAAAGCAGCAGTGCCTCTCTCGGCTTGTTTCTCACTCCGAATATGAGGCGGCGTCGATTGTCTCGCGGCGGTCGTCTTCATCTTTTTATCAGTATAGCATCTCTGTTGTGCAGATGCAATAAGCTTACGTCTGTACCCGCGCACGATTGCCCCACAGGGGCCGCGCGTTTTCGCTTACGGCTGGCCTTGCATATACCCACCCGTGCGCGCTATACTATACATAGTATAGTAATGGAAAGGATCACGTATACAAATGGCTCAAGCAACTTCACCCGTTATCGTATACAGCGCCGGTTGGTGCGCATTTTGCCATATGGCAAAAGAATATCTGGACAAACTGGGCATCAAATATGACGACCGCGACGTCGAAAGCAAAAAAGAATTTATGGATGAGGCCGTAGACAAGTCCCATCAGATGGGCATCCCGGTTCTCGACATCAGCGGCGACATCATCGTCGGCTTCGACCGGCCCAAAATTGACGCGGCTCTCAAGGCCCACAAGATCTCCTAAACACTCTGGCGAGCTTTCCGTGCTCACTCGCCAAACTGCGGCCCGGGCCACACCGGTACTGCCGTAGGCCCTCATCCGTGCAACGACGCAAGCCATTAGCGCTTACGATAACATCCTGTAGACGTAGTGTCTATTTAGTGCTACCATGCAGTCCTATGAGCACACCGAATATTAAGACAGTACAGCTCCAACAGTTCACGCCCGACGACTCAGCACTAAGGCTTCAAGGCCTCGACATATTCAGGCAAATATTTGAAACCCAGGGATACGGCCCAGGTGCTTACGAGAGGGCTCTCGATCACCCCGGCCAACTGGGTATCCTCGCAGTGCAAAGGTCCTCGCTTAGCGGCACTGAGCCAGCTGCGGTCGGCCTCGCCATTGTAAGCGCCAATACCTCCGAAAATTGTGGCACACCTTACGCACAGATAAGCTTTCTAGGTGTCGTCCGGCCACACCGGCGAGAAGGAGTAGGTGCGAACCTCCTATGGGCAGTAGAGGCCGCGGCACGGGCAAAACAAAAATCCACCCTGGTAGCCGAGCACATCCACAGCGACACAGCAAGGCGCTTCTTCGTCGGGTCAGGATACCGCCGCCTTTTTACCCAATACGAGATGCAGAAATCTCTGTCGGCTGTCCAACCCAAATCTTCACCTGCTAGCACCCCTGCACCCGCAGTGCGAAGGCCCCGCTTACAATTACTGAAACAGCCTCTCTAACGTAGAGAACACCTCTGACTCTAGCTGCTATACTAGCAGGGTAACTACTATGGCGTTCGAGGATTATAAAACCAAGCAATCGGTAACGGTGGTGTACACCGGTGAGGGCAAGGGCAAGACCAGTGCCGCCCTAGGGCTCATGGCCCGGGCACTCGGCAACCGCTGGCACGTGGCATTTATCCAGTTCATAAAGTACTGGGGGGTGGGCGAACACGTGTTTATCCGCGATATCATGCCGCTGTTTAAAGACCAGCTGTACTTTTATAAGGGAGGTAAGGGCTTCTACAATGCCGGGGACCTCACACAAAACCAAGTAACGGATGAGCAGCACCGTCAAGCTGCCCTCGAGACGTACCAGGAGGCCCTCCAGGCGGCCACCAGCGGCACCTACGACCTCGTGATATGCGACGAAATCAACAACGCTGTCCATGACGGCCTTATATCCAAAGACCAGCTGCGTGCCCTCCTGGAGGGCCACAGCGCCAAAACCAGCCTCTGCCTGACAGGGCGCGACTTCCCCAAGGAATTCCTAAAATATGCTGATATTGCTACCGACATGACCAAAATCAAGCACCACTTCGATGACAAGTTCTTAGCGAATAAAGGCATAGATTACTAAATTTTGAGCGAGCCGCTCATAGCGAGCTGGGCCAACCCCAGGCGCGTATCAATAGAGGGCGCCGTACCCTCCAGCCGTTGCACCGCATCGCCATACCGAGCCAGCCGCTGTTCCCAATCGGTAAAGTCGGAATGGCTTTCGTACAGGGCAGCGTCGATGTCACCACGCCCGGCCCGCTCGTATAGCCGCTGCAACTGGCCGACGCTAAACACCTGGTTCACATCACCCTGAAGACCGCTGGTCACAGCCAGCGTGGAAGCACTAACGGCAGGGTGCTGCGCCAGTGTTTCTGCCCGGCACACAACACAGGGGTGCAGCGTGGGCGTAGCGAGACCGCTTATCGATTCAATTTGCCGCCTATCGGAGGCCCCTAATATCACCATACCAATTATCCGCGGTATCAATGTTTTGCTTGCCAGTGCCAATGCCCTTTTCTCGAAGCACACCTTTTCCTTACCCTGGCGCTTCACACTGCCGGTGGTCTCTTGCCAGACTGTTTTCTCGCTCTCATCTATGCCGTATATCGAGCCCGCCACATAGACATTCCTATAGGAATACGCACTGCGGGCGCCAATTTCGCGGGCTCGCACGATCAGCTGCGGAACCTGCTGTAAAAAGGCATAAACAGGGTCAAATGGCTTGCCGAGCAGCTCCTCTACACGACCATAATTAAAAGTCAACGCGTTAGACATACTTTTGCATATTATACAATAATGCTTTGGCAAACGCTATACTGTACTTCGCGCGCAGTTCTGTAAGCTCCGTAGGGGTATTGTAGTAAGTCACACAATATGGCATAATCTATACTCCATGGCAAAAAATTCTGAATACCAGCGCGCACTGGCAATCGTAAACCCGCAGGGCACCCGCGCCAGGCAAGTCGGGTGCGAACTCGCTCATTTGGCCCTATGGCTGCCCGTAACACGGGTGGAATCGAGCCGCGAGCCGCGGCGAACGCGAGATGCAATACACAAAGAGTTTGAGGAAGGGGACGTCGTCCTCAGCGCCGGCGGTGACGGGCTATTCAAT
>DASVGU010000070.1:0-7393 GCA_036379375.1 Saccharimonadales bacterium (SeqCode) | reverse complement strand
ACGAAGCCTATTTCACGCCCGCGGAAGAGGCTTGTGATGAGGAACAGGATAATGATGATGTCCACAAAATTCATGTGAGCTGCCCTCTAGGGCCCCTTTACGATTCGGGTTTAGGTGCTTCCTGGGGCTTGGGGTGCTGACGCTGCGAATGTCGTGCATCTATGCGGTGCTCAATCCAGCTGGCGATCAAAACACCTAGAAGAGCGAATACAATTGACCCGATAATGTCCGTGAGGTGATGCACCCCCGCGACGACGCGGCTGAGGCCGATAATAATGGCGAGGATGAGGAGCGCGATGCCGGCTTTGCGGCTGTATTTCCATGATATGAACGCCAGAAACGATGCAAGCAGCGTGTGATCCGACGGGAAACCGTTGTCGGCGCCATGGCTGAAATACGGGGTAAAATGCCCGGCGACAAATGGCCGCGTGTCGTAGTAGAAGTGTCCGCCGAGCTTCGCGAGAATAAGCGCGATGATACCTGCTCCGATCGCGACCGCTATAAACCGTATCTTCTGCTTTTTATCGAGCCGCAACCAGACGATGAATGCGCCGAGGACAGACAGAACGATAAAGTATTTGGCGATAAATGTGACGATTCCGTGCATAACTCAGGCTCTATTGTACACCGAATCGGCGCCTGGCGGCAGTAATGATTTTGGCAGCCCGCAGGGCGCAAAAGTGTAAGGGAGGGTGAGCGTCTGGTATAGCCTTGAGTCCGTGACATTCGGGCCTTTTTGCGATGCCAAAGGGCTATATCGCTGCGTTGGTGTCTGTCTCAGGGAATGTTGCGGGTCCCGCTGAGCCTGATTTGTACGTCTGCATTCCCTCGTCGTTCTTGCCCCACGCCTCCACAGCCGGCTCGATGATGCGCCAGGCGGCCAGGACCTCATCGCTGGTTGCAAACAGGGTGCGGTCGCCGCGTACGGCATCGACCAGCACGCGTTCGTAGGCGTCGGGGTGGCCTTCGTCCTCAAACGTCCGCTGGTAACTGAAGTCCATGCTGGCGGTCTGGAGCTCGCGGTCAAACCCCGGCTTCTTGACCCATAGATCGATAGCTATACCCTCGCTCGGCTGCACAGCGAATGTAAGTGTGTTGGTATGCTCTTTGTCGAGCGGGTGCCGGAAGCATACGTGGATAGCCGTTTTCTTCTCGCTCAGTGCCTTGCCGGTCTTGATGATGATTGGCACATCTTGCCAGCGCTCATCGTCTATGAACAGTTTGATGGCGGCAAATGTCTCGGTAACGGAATGTGGATTGTTGACCTCAGCTTTGTAAGTGTCGTACTGCCCGCGTACTGCCCGCTCGGATAGCTTATCGGCCGGAATTTGCTGCACGGACTCCAGAAGCCGCAGTTTGGCCTCGTGGATTTCATTACTGTTGAGGTCACTGGGGCGGTCCATGGTGGTTACAGCCAGCAACTGTAACAGGTGGCTCTGGATAAGGTCACGCAATGCTCCCACTGGCTCATAGAACGCAGCGCGTCCCTCGATGCCGATAGTCTCGGTAGCGACGATTTCGATCTTGCTGATATATTCGCGGCTCCACAGCGGCCGGAACACGGGGTTGCGGAACCGGAATGTCAGGATGTTCTGCACGGTTTCTTTGGCGAGGTAATGGTCGATGCGGTAAATCTGCGACTCCTGGAAGTACTCGGCCATTTCACCGATGAGTTCCACGGCAGATTTGTAATCATATCCGAATGGCTTTTCGATGAGCAGCCGCGATTCCGCGCGGCCGTGCTTACAGCTGCCGTTGAGCCCGTGTTTGCCGAGGTTCTTTACAAGCGGCCCGTATACTACGGGCGGGATCGACATATAAAAGAGGCGATTCATGCAGACGCCGTGCCGGTCCTCGATGCCCTGCAAATGCTCGCGCAGCTGCACATAGTGCTCATCTTTCGTGAGGTCCATCTGGTACATGTGAAGTTTGCGCTCCAGCAGTTTGATTACTGCCGGGTCACATATGTTGTTTTCCTCGCGGATGCACAGTTCGGCTTTGGCGAGCAGGTCCTTGACGTCAATGTTGTCACGGCTGATGCCGACGATCTCGGTGTTTTCGTGGAGTAAATCTTGCTTGAGCAGATGGTAAAGGGCGGGTAGCAGCTTACGTCGTGAGAGGTCGCCGGTAATCCCAAAAATTATCAAGATAGATGGTGCAAGCGACTCACGCAAGGCCGTGTTGGGAGCGGTTGCTTTGGTAGTTGGTCCGGCTGATTCCAGCGTGTCTTCCATGATGATCTGGTCGTGTTTCCCTTCTGACTCTCTTTAGGTCTTGTTAATGGCATGTCCGCCGAACTTGTTACGCAGCTCGGCTAAAAGCTTGGTGGCAAAGCTGATTTTGCCGGATTGCGACGCCAGGCGTACGTCGAGAGCCGATTGGATGGCCGGGAGCTCCATGTCGTGCTCTTTGGCGACTTCGAGCGTCCAACGTGCCTCACCTGACTCGGCGACGTAGCCGTCCACGCCGCTGAGCTCGGGGTTGTCCCGGAAGGCCGCGGCTGCGAGGTTGTTAAGCTCGGAGTTAATGATACTGCCGTGCCGCCATACTTCTGCGATAGCTGCCAGGTCGAGCCCGGCGTACGGTCCGTCGTGCAGTATGTGGTAGCCCTCGGCAAGACTTTCCATCATACCGTATTCGATGGCGTTGTGGACCATTTTGACGTAGTGTCCGGCGCCGTGGGGGCCAAAGTAGTGGTGGGCGCCGTGCGGCTGGCTGAGGCTGTCGAGAATCGGGTCAAGTGATGTAACGGTTGGCTCGTCACCGCCGACCATCATCGAAAAACCCTCGGTAATACCCATAATGCCGCCGCTGGTGCCGACGTCTACGAATTGTACGTTGTGGCTTCCCGCGAGCTCGGCATGCTTTTTGGTATCACGGAAGTCTGAGTTGCCGCCGTCGATGATGACGCTGTCGGCCGGCAATACATCGAGCCAGGCTTGTAGTTCGCCGGCCACGGCGCCGGCCGGAATCATGATCCAGACCACCGGGCGTTCATCGCCGAACCACTTTACGGCTGTTTCACGCTCGGCGGCGGTGTGGATGCCGCTGGCCTCGGCGCGTTGGCGGCTGGCTTCCCCGACGTCGCAGCCGATTACCTTGTGCCCCGATTCTTGCAGACGGATTGCAATCTGACTTCCCATTTTACCGAGTCCCACAATAGCTAGTTTCATGAAATACTCCTTACCGCTGTTACATTACCTGAGTTTTCGATTGTTTTGCGTACTTCCCTGCCTTAGGTGGCTCCGAGTTGGTCGTTGTATACGTATGCTTCGGGGAGTGCTTTGAGTATTTGTGACGGCTCGTCGGCCAGACTGAGGTCCTCGTCTCGCAACTGCTGCAAGGCACGATGTTTGGCATCGCCAAAAACCATGGCGTATGCGGCCGTAATGTGTCTAAGGGCGAGAAATGTGAGCGTAACGCGTGTGTACGGCGGTGCATCGTACGCGGTCACCCATTCGTCGGCGGTCACGGCCGGCGAGTGCGGCAAAATACCCGCGATGTGCCCGTCGGGCCCGATACCGAACTGCGCGATAACGACATCGGCGTGTTCGAGAGCCCGTTTAGAGGCCTCACTGTAGCGCTCCTGGGTCTCTTCCAGGGTGAACCCCGGCTCAAGCACCGGCACAAAGATCGCGTCTTTGGGCTGGAAGCCGGCATCATGGAGCTGGCGCGCATTAGAATCGGTGTGCCCTACTGCACCGTAGCGCTCATCGGTCAAAAATATCGAGAGCTGTTTGCTTGCCTCCTGCGGAATGCTGTCCATCACCCGTACCGCGGCCGCTATGTTTGATCCGCCGCACACCAGCCACAGTACGTGTTCCCCCTGTTTTAGTTCCTGCTTTAGGCGCTGGCTTAGCGCGCTGGTCCCTGCCTCCCAGCCGTCTGTTTTCACAAATTGCATACTCTTATACTACACCGTCCGGGCAACCTTATGACAGTCTATCAGGGGTGGAGACGAGAGCCGGTGCAGATATTGTTAGGGGGTGGCAGTAGGGGTCCGGGGGTGCGCCTACAGCCACTTTTTGCGACGGAAGTACCAGATAGCAGTGATTTCGGCAGCGACGATAATGGCGATGATTACCACGAACGCATAGCGGGCGTGCTCAATGGGCAATGCTACGTTCATGCCCCAGATGCCGCTGGCAATCGTCGGGAAGGTCAGAAAAATAGCAATGGATGTCAGGCGCTTGAAGATGGTATTAAGGTTGTTAGTGGCAATAGCATCGTAGGCCTGGCGCATGTTTAGCAGCGTGCTGGCGCGTCCGCGGACCTGCTCGATGAGCTCGCTTGTGGAGCGGCCGATATCCTCGATGATTTCGCGGTCCTCTTCATAAAGGCGCAGCGTTTTACCGCTCGTGAGCGAGGCAAATAGCAGGGCTTGCGGCTGCAAAGCGCTCAGGAATTCGTTCAAATCTTCCTCGTATTCGATGATACTAACAAACTCGCGGTTGCTGATGTGCGATTGCCGCATGTGGGCGCGTAGCTGCAAAATCTGCCGCGACACTTTGCGCAGGTACTGCTCGTACGAGCGGTTGATCTCGCTTAAGATGTGCAGCAGCAGCTTCGTTTTTTGCGTGGTAATAAATTCCAGCCGGTTGCTCATCAGCCGGTCCAGGATACTTGTCTGGCTGCGCAAGATGGTAAACAGATAGTCGGGCGTATAGATAATCAGCAGCGGTTCGGTGGCGATTTCACTGCCCTCCGGATAACAGTAGCGGGTATAGATGTATACCGCGTTTCCCTCTACCTCAATACGCGGCGCTTCGTAGAGATCGATCGCATCGCTGAGGTTGTCGCGCTCCAGGCCGTACTCGGTAGCAAGCGCATCGAGTTGTGCTTTGGTCGGTGCTGTAGCCACGATCCAGGCCCCTGCCCGGGGCTTGGCAATAGTCTGCAACGCCCGCTCCTGCGCGCGGCTGTAGTAAATAGTCGTCATAGCACCATTGTACCCTAGTTGCCCGGGCGGAGCGGTCTGCCGGAGTTTAGTTCTCCGGCTGGGAGTATTAGTATTATTTTGCCTGGCGTTTGCGCCTGAGGGGGTCGAGTTCACGCTTGCGCAGGCGCAAATGTTTCGGTGTCACTTCTAACAGTTCATCGTTCTCGATGAAGTCCAGGCATTGCTCCAGACTCAAGATGGTGGGCGGAGTGAGCTGCACAACACCGTCGGACGACTTAGAGCGCATATTGGTGAGGTGTTTGGCCTTGCAGACGTTGATTTCCATGTCCTCGTGGCGCGTGTTGAGGCCGATGATTTGCCCGGCGTAGACTTGCTCGGCCGGGCCGATGAACAGTGTGCCGCGGGCTTCGGCGGTCTCCAGGCTGTACGGCATGGTGGTGCCGGTCTCGAACGCAACGAGTACGCCGTTGCGGAGCTGCTGCAGCGGAGCTCCGGTGGGCTTATACCCCGTTACCAGGCTGTTCATGACCGCTGTTCCCTTGGTAGCGGTGAGCAGCGTGTTGCGCAGGCCCAGCAGTGTCCGGGTGGGCATTTCGTATACGAGCTTGGTGACACCCTTCGGGCTTGCAAATTGCTCCTTGAGCGTTGCGCGGCGCGTCCCCAGCTCCATTTGTACAGTGCCGACGTGCTCCTGCGGAACTTCAATGATAACTTCTTCCACTGGTTCTTTCTCGACACCGTCTTCCGTTTTGGTCACCACTTGCGGCCGGCCGACTTCAAATTCGTAGCCCTCGCGGCGCATCGTCTCGATGAGCACGCCCAGGTGCAGTTCCCCGCGCCCGGCTACTGTATAGCCGATGCCGTTCTCGCGCACTTGCAGGCCGACGTTTATTTCCAATTCCCTTTGCAGGCGCTCACCGATCTGCCTGGAGGTGTTAAATTCGCCCTCGTGGCCCTTAAACGGTGAAGTGTTGGGGCCAAGGTAGATGCTGAGGTTGGGGGCTTCGACCTCTATTGTCGGCAGCGCTTCGGGTTGCGCCGCGTCGGCGATAGTCTCACCTATCCGGGCCTCGGCAATGCCGGTGAGCTGTACGATATCCCCCGCAATGCCTCCGTCGACTTCGAACTTGCTTACGCCGCGGCTCATAAATACTTGCTCGACCTTGGCTTTAGCTTGCGTGCCGTCCTTCTTGCACAAGATCACCTGGTCACCGGCACGTACGCGCCCGCGGCTGATACGTCCTATCGCGTATTTGCCTTTGTAGCTATCCCACGCAAGCGCGGTTACGAGCATCTGGAATGGCTTGTCGAGCTCGACTTGCGGGGCCGGTACATCACTGATAATCGCCTCAAAAATTACAGCTAGACCATCTTTTTCGCTTTCAGGAGGTCTGTCCTCCCAAATGTGTTCTGGTATGGTTTCCCATGCCTTTCCGTCCCGGCCTACGGAATAGTACACCGGGTAATGCAGCTGGTCTTCGTGCACGACAAGTTCAAGAAACAGGTCGGCCAGCTCGTTCTCCACTTCTTTGATACGGATGCCCGGTTTGTCAATCTTGTTGATGATAACGATGGGCTTGAGGTTTGCCTCCAGCGCTTTCTCGAGCACGAATTTGGTCTGGGGCATCGGGCCTTCCTGCGCGTCGACGATCAGTAAGCAGCCGTCGGCCATGTTCAGTGTCCGCTCAACCTCCCCGCTAAAATCAGCGTGACCCGGCGTGTCGATGATATTGATGCAGTAGTCACGGTACTGTACCGCGGTGATTTTGGCTGTGATGGTAATACCGCGCTCGCGTTCCTGGTCACCGCTGTCCATGATGAGCGTTTGCGCCATTTCGGCTTGATTGTCGCGGAACGTGTGACTCTGCTTCAGCAGCCCATCGACAAGGGTAGTTTTGCCATGGTCAACGTGCGCAATGATAGCAATATTGCGGATTTTGCTGGGGTCCTGGGTAATTTCTGGCATAAAAATGCCCCTCCTCGGGGCTTGCTTTACGCTAGATTATACCAGATACACCGTAAAAATGGAAGTGCTTGTGGTTATGTCTGAAATCGGCCGTACTCTCATTGTTCTTATTGGCAAAAGCGGTAACTACTTGCCGGAGTGTTGAGCGTTGTTGTGGAGTGTTAAAAGTCGCGGCGCCCTTATTTTTTGGGTACTTTGGCGCCTTCGCGGCGGGCTTCGTCTAGGCCAATGGCCACAGCCTGTTTACGGCTGGTTACTTTGTTGCCATGGCTGTCGGTGAGCTTGCCCGCTTTGTATTCTTCCATGGTCTTTTCGACTTTTTCTTGCGCTTTGGATCCGTATTTGGCCATATATCTTTCCTCCTTGCTTAGCGGTACTGGTTCTTGTCGTTGCTGCCGACACGGGGATTCTGCGGCGCCGAGAGCGTTCTCGTATCTGTCGGTGCTGATGGCTGACGGTTTGCCTTGTGCCGTGCCGATGCGTGGATGTAGCTGCCCTTTGGCTCGTGTTTACTCATAGCTTTTTTC
>DASVGU010000069.1:0-11689 GCA_036379375.1 Saccharimonadales bacterium (SeqCode) | reverse complement strand
GCCCAGTACCTTCAGAACTCCATACCGCAGAGGCCTGCTTCCGGCAAATCCGGGACCTTGCCTCTGCTCTCCAGCACATTGCAGCGTTGAAAGCTCCAGTGCTCGGTCGCCGTACTTCTCTGTACGGCTTCCTCCGCGCTTCGCTTTCGCCTTGCACTGTGCCCGAGTATGAAGTCCTGAAGGTACTGGGTAAGGGTGAAACGAGCGGGGTAAGAGCCCGCATCGACCGTCGGTGACGGCGGAAGACGGTAAACCCTGCCTGCTGCAAGGGATATGTTCCATAAAGACGTCCCGTCGGAGCAATCATTAAGTAATCCGCTTGATCTGCCGGGCAACCGGCAGGCTAGATAGATGATTAGCGCGGCGCGCATTTGCGCGCCAGACAAAACCCGGCTTACAGATAATCTGGCACTAAAAATACCCTGAGTTATCAGGGTATTTTTCTTTGGGTTGGCTTGCCGGATTGCTTATTTGGCGGCTTTGGCGACGGCTTCGAAAGCTTTGGGCTCGTTTACGGCCAGCTCGGCCAGAACCTTGCGGTCCAGGGAAACGTTAGCTTTCTTCAGCCCGGCAATCAGCCGGGAATAGGTGGTGCCGTTGAGCCGGGCAGCCGCGTTGATGCGGGCATTCCACAGCTCACGGAAGGTGCGCTTGCGGTTGCGGCGGTCGCGCGTGGCGAACCGCATGGACTTAACGACGGCTTGACGGCCGCGCTTAACGCTGGCGCGGTGCGGGTGCGTCATGCCCTTGGTGGCGTGGCGAACGCTCAGGTGTTTCTGGTGGGCGGCGACGCCTCGTTTGACTCTCATGGGTTACTCCTTAAATACGTTATACGTTTGAAATCAAAAATTGTTACTTAAAAGTTAGCGTGCGGGGCGGCTTTCCCGGCTCGTGTTAGATCCTTTTTAGGCTCCCAGCTTTAGCTTGAGTGTCTTGGAATTCTTGCCGCTCAGGGTAGAGAGCCCGCGCAAGTCGCGCTTGCGGCTGCCGCTCTTCTTTTGCAAAAAGTGGTTGCGGTTGGGCGAACCTACGCGGACTTTGCCGTTCTTGGTGAGTTTGACGCGGTCCTTGGTGCCGCTATGCGTCTTGAGTTTGGGCATGTGCTGTCTCCTTATCTTCGGTCGCCGGTGCCGCCTTAGCGGTGGCAGCGGCGACGCGCGGGTTGTGCCGTACCACGAAATTTAATTGCCGGCCCGCGAATTGCGGGGCTTGGTCGACGATTATTGTATCACCAAATATGTCGTGTATCACCTTATCGGCGAGTTTGAAGCCGATATCGCGGTGGGCCAGCTCACGGCCGCGGTAAAAAATCGTGATTTTTACCTTGTGCCCGGCCTCCAGGAACTTGCGGACTTTGCCGAGCTTGATGTCGAGATCGTGCTCGCCAATCTTGAGGCCGAAGCGGATTTGCTTCATTTCCAGCGACTTCGCGGCTTTTTTGTTCTTGTTCTGCTGCTTGGTCTTCTGGTAATTGTATTTGCCCCAGTCAGTTATTTTGACAACTGGCGGGGTAGCATCGGGCGATATCTCTACCAGGTCGAGTTCTCGCTCCCGCGCTGCAGCCAGCGCCTCATTCCTGGATAAAATGCCGAGCTGCTTGCCATCTTCGTCGATGACTCTGAGCTGAGGTGCCCGAATCTGTTCATTCAGGCGCGTGTATTTGCTGATACTTTAGTCCGTCCTTACTTGTTATTTTGAACTTCACCATTGTAACAGAGACAGCTTCAGGGGTCAAATCGATGCGGATGTGGTGTGGCTTTACAGCGCGACTTTTTGCTGGCTGCGATATTGGAGGGCCTCGCTGATGTGCTGGGGCTCGATTTTTACGGAATCCTCGAGATCGGCAATGGTGCGCGCGACCTTGATGGAACGCATATAGGCGCGGGCGGAGAGCTCCAGGCGCTTGCCGGCGGTGTCCAGCAGCTCCTTGGCCTCAACGGTAAGCACCGCCAGCTGCTTGATATCGCGGTTGGTCATGTCGCGGTTTAGCTTCTGCGCGTTTTTGTAGCGTTTGGCTTGAACAGCGCGGGCTTTGGCAACTTGCTCGGCGGCCGTCGTTTGCTCTGTTTCATCGGTCTGCTTGGCCAGGAGTTTGCTGTGCTCGATTTCGTTTACTTCGCTGTACAGATCAATCCGGTCTAAGATGGGTCCGGATATTTTCTGTTGATAGTGCTGTATCTGGTGCGGCAGGCAGCGGCAGGCTTTGGAGGTGCCGTAGTAGCCGCAAGGGCAGGGGTTGGCGGTGGCCACCAGGATGAAGCTTGCGGGGTACTGCGCAGTGTCCTTGGCGCGGGCCACGGATATCACGCGGTCCTCCAGCGGCTGGCGCAGCGCCTCGAGCGTGAGGCGGTTAAACTCCGGCAGCTCGTCGAAAAATAGGATGCCGTGGTGGCTTAAGGATATTTCGCCGGGGCGAAGGTTGTGCCCGCCGCCGATGACGGCCACATGGCTGGCACTGTGGTGCGGTGCGCGCAACGGCCGGTCGGTGATAATCCGGTCGTATTCGTGGCTGGCCAGGGAATGCAGCTGTGTTACTTCCAGCATTTCTTCGCGGCTCAGCGGCGGCAACAGCCCGGGCAAAGTTTTGGCCAGCATACTCTTACCGGTGCCGGGAGGACCGCTAAAGAACACGTTGTGCCCGCCCGCGGCAGCGATGATAAGGGCTCGCTTGGCCTGCTCCTGGCCGACGATATCGCCCAGCGAAACAGTTTCCGGCAGGCTCGTTGCCGGTAGTGTGTTTGCCCGCGCCGGCTTGAATATGCCCTTGCCGGTCCGTATGGGCGTAGTACTGATCATATTACAAAGTAGCTGGTACAATCCGGCTAGCTCGTGGACAGGGATGAGGAGTACGCCGGGTACCAGTTGTGCTTGGCGCAGGTTGGCCTCTGGTATATAGAAGGTAGTGACGCCTTTGGCCCGGCCGGCCAGCAGCTTGCCGATGATGCCGCGCACCGGCCGCAGCGAGCCGTCCAGGCCCAACTCGCCCAGTAGGGCTTCCGCAGCGGTAAATTCGTGCTTAATTTGCCCGTCGGCGGCCATAATGGCCGCTGCGATCGCCAGGTCGAAGCTGCTGCCGCCCTTCGGTATATCGGCCGGTGCCAGGTTAATGGTGATGCGCTTGCGCGGAACCTGCAAATTGCTGCTCGCAAATGCGCCGCGCAAGCGTTCCTTGGCCTCATCGACCGCTTTGTTGGCAAAGCCGACGATGACGATACCGGGCAGGCTGTTGCTGAGATGGCATTCGATATCCGCGATGATACCGCTGTTGCCCACGGTGATGATACTTTGTACTTTGGCACTCATATCGGGCCATAGTACACTGCTGATGCAACAGATGAAAGCATGAGCGGTAACAGATAAGTTTATCTAATCGCATTGCAGCTAAACTCGGGCATTATGGAGCGAACCTGGCTCAGCCTGTTTGTGTAGTTTACAACCTCCCCTGAAGGGGTGGTTTGAGCTGTTTGAGCGAAGCGAGTTCTCGAACCGGTTGTAAGTCTGTACAACAGCTGACTAAGTGAACGGAGTATGCCCGGAATTTTGCTACACTCTACCCCAGCAAGAATCCTCTCTTGCTGGGGACCCCGTTTTGCGGTCAAAAGTAGAGGAAGTGTGCAGATTTTGGAATCGCACCGGACTTCGCTTCCGTAGTAGGCCAGTGTCTCCGGAATACCCCTGTAGTTTTGCGAGATCCGTGTTTCTCTGTTCTTTTGGGCCGCCAAAAGAACCAAAAGCTCTCGGGCTAACGTTTGTCCGCGGGGCTTACTAGTCAGCTCTGACCGGCGCACCAACAACGACCCTAACGGGATCGGCCCATTTTCTATTAATTTTATTGGAATGAAAATGGACGAAGGTTGGTGCTTGATTCCGGCCATAGCTACCCGGCAAGCTCCGGGACAAGCCGATGCCCGAACTTTAGCTGCTTGGGCATTAAAAAACCTCGGCCTATACGCGTGGTGCGGGCCGAGGTCTATTTTTGATTGTTTTTCGTTTGGTTTTAGGGGTTTTGGAATTTTAAGCTTTTGGTGGGACAACGGCTTGCGAGAAACCGTCGTCCCAAGGTGTTCTTTTTGTTTTTGAGCACTTTTTTTATTCAGTGCTATTAGGTATAGTAAACGGTCACGAGCCGGTCTGTCAATAACAATTATGCTTAAAGTTTTAGGATTATTCAGTATCTGTGTATAACTTGAATTTCAGGTGGCTTGGGCTGTCCCAAAATATGTAGCAATGGGTGCCGCTGCTGCGCAATTAAACAGACGAATCGGCTGGGCCTGAGTGTGGCTGTGGTTTGCGGGCAAACCGCGGCCGCGGGCCATAAGCGGATTGACATTTTGACAGAGTTGTAGTAAGTTAAGAGTCGTAAGTTACCAAAACAAAAATACAATATAACTTAAGTTAACTTACCGCGGGGAATGAGGTAACACGTACGATGTTGTGTTTACCTGACAGCCAAACTATGTCGCTCCGAGCACCCTAAAGGTGCGAAAGAGCGGTCAGTCATCGCCGAGATATGCGGCAAGCGCTCCAATAGTCTATATACAATATGAGCGGATTTGCCGCCTCGGCACCTTATCATCAAAGCCCACCCTGGAGCCTCTGTTCCGGGGTGGCTACTTCCTCCCGAGATCCAAGATGTCCCCGTGGGGCGAGCGTATTCGGGAATATATCCGGAGCGTATGATGAATAATATGCGTAAGCACGTTGGTATAGGATTGCGGTTGCTGGCACTCGTGCTGGCGGATATCTTCTTTTTTGGTTACATCGACCCGGTGAGTGCCTATGCAGTGGTCGTTATCCTTGGTTTTGTGCTGCTGGTAGTGAACGTGTATGTGCTGGTTTCGCTGGTGCTGAGCTTTTTGGCCAGATTATTGCCGCTGGGTGGCGGCTTGCGCAAACGGCTGAAGTTTGCGGTGACAGGGTTTATCGGCGCCCTGGTGGCTATGCAATCAATCGGCCAGTTGACGCTCAAGGATATGTTCGCAATCGTGCCGCTGCTGATCCTCCTGGCATTTTATCTGTCGTATCAGCACAAAGAGCAATCGGGGAGATCGTAAGAGAGTCGGGAGGGTGCCAGGGCCACCCCCTCACGCTTTTACGGCAAGCTTATAGGATCCCACCGTGCTGCCTGGGGTGAGTGACACCTCTGGCGATAAGCTGTATACTATAGAAGATGAATCCGAATGTGACTACTCAGCCGGAATTTCACTTGCCTGAGCCGCTACCGCCGAGCTCAGCGGGTGCAGAACGCCCGCTCACGCCCGAAAGGGGTCCGGAAGCGATGACGATGCCGGCTGCCAGGCCGGAAGCTGCCGGCAGCCGGCCAGCTGCGCCGGGGTTTGCGCTGCCCGTATCACCCCTGTTGCCGACTGCCCCTGTTGCCCAGGCGGCGCAATCGGCATCTGCGACTCCGGCAACCGCCAAGGATGACGACGTCATTGAGCGGGAGTGGATAGATAAGGCAAAACAAATCGTGCGCGCCACACAGGCCAACCCATATCAACAGAATAAACAATTAGCCGCCTTCAAGGCTGACTATATACAAAAACGCTACGGGAAAACTGTAAAACTAAGTGAGTAGAACCCGCACACATGGCACATCTCGGCCCAAAATTTGCGTTCCGCACTATAGCCTCACGCCAGGCCCGCTATTTCTTGCAGGGAAGGCTTGCCTGGGCTCGGCATATAGCCCTCACTGAACGCCCTGATTATCACCATACCGATGCGTACGGCCCGGTTTTACCTTTACCCCGGCAAGAATCCCCCTTTGCCGAGGATCCCAAGCGTGCGGTACTTGATTTTGGACCGAGCTGCACTTATATGGGCGGCTTCCTTAGCTGGACGGTAAAGGCATGCTAGGGCTTTTAATATTTATAGGGATAGTCGTGGTGGTGCTGGCCATTGCCGGCCCAATCGTGTTTATGCAGCTGCAACGCTCGCGTCGTGAGCAGAAGAATTACGAGCGCGGGCTTAAGATGGTGCCGCTGATGATCCATCTGCCGCCGCCCAGCGAAGATACAGAGGTGGGCGGGCGCGATACGCGTGACGTTATCGACGAGACGATCAGCAAGGCGCAGATCATCTATAACATCGTGAGCAGCACCGCCCAGAAGGGCTTTAAGGCGCGCTTGAACGGCCAGCGGCATTTTGCGTTTGAGATTGTCGGTACCCAGGGTTTTGTGTATTTCTATGCGGCCGTTCCGGTGGCGATGGTGGACGTGGTGAAGCAGGCAGTGGTGAGCGCTTACCCCTCAGCCAGGCTCGAGGAGGTATCGGAGCACAACATTTTCAACCCGATCGGCAAGATAACGGGCACGGTTGGCGGAGAATTGAAGTTGAAGGAGCCGTATGCCTACCCGATTGCGACCTATCAGGACTTAAAGCGCGACGCGCTGCAGTCCGTGCTTGATTCGCTCTCCACGCTCGAAAAAGAAGACGGCGCGGGCATCCAGATTTTGCTCAGGCCGGCCGACCCGTCGTGGCGAAAAGTGGCGTCTGCATTGGCCAGCAAAAAGCGCAAAGGCGATGACAAAAAGTTTGGTATCGGGAGCCTGGCCAAGGAGGTCGCACTGGCAGCCGTGCGGGTGCCCGAAAACAAAGCCGAAGGCGGTAGCAAAAAAGAGTTGTCAAATTTAGAACAGGCTACACTTGATGCAATAGACGATAAGACGCGCCATGCAGGCTACGAAGTACAGATACGATTGATTGCATCGTCGAATATATCACAACGGGCACAGAGTATTCTTAACAACATTGTAGCGAGCTTTTCGCTGTTCGACGCACCCGGGAAAAACGGCTTCAAATATACGCCCGCCAAGGAAACTGAAGAGTTCGTAACCGACTACATTATGCGGTTCTTTAAGGGCAGCAAAAAGCCGATGATTTTGAACTCGGTGGAGCTTGCCACGCTCTTTCATTTCCCTGAGCAAAGAAATGTGTCGACGAGCCAAGTCAGCCGCCAGGAATCCAAGCAAGTGGATGGCCCGCGCAATGTGCCGGATAACGGCCTACTGCTGGGTTACAACGTTTTCCGCGGCGTCAAGAAACCGATCCGGCTGGATCTGGCTGACCGGCAGCGGCACATGTACGTGGTGGGGCAGACCGGCGTAGGTAAGTCGGTCTTTCTGGAGAACCTGGCGTTCCAGGATATGCTCAACGGTGACGGCTTTGCATTCGTGGATCCGCACGGTGACACCGCCGAGAAGCTGCTGTCGATGGTCCCGCGCGAGCGCACCGAGGATGTTATCTATTTCAGCCCGGCGGATATGGACTTCCCAATGGGACTCAATCTTTTTGAATTCCACTCGCCCGATCAGAAAGACTTTCTCATCCAGGAAGCTCTGAACATGCTGTATAAACTGTACGACCCGCAGCATCAGGGGATCATGGGGCCGCGCTACGAGCACCTGTTCCGTAACGCCGCGCTAACGGTGATGGCCGATCCAGCCGGCGGCACCTTCGTGGACATCCCGAAACTGTTCCGTGACCCGAAGTTCGTCGAGCAGAAGCTGCAATATGTGAAGGATCAGAACGTACTGGAATTCTGGCGCAAGGAGATGCCGCAGAGCCAACGCAGCAATGAATTTGGTGAGGTGGTGAGCTGGTTTGTGAGCAAATTCGGCGCATTCCTCAGCAATGAAATGATGCGTAATATCATCGGCCAGACGCACAGCGCATTCGACTTGCGCGATATCATGGACCACAAGAAAATCCTGCTAGTAAATCTGAGTAAGGGACGCTTGGGTGACCTCAACTCAAAGCTGCTGGGCATGATCTTCGTGATGAAATTCCAGGCGGCGGCAATGAGCCGGGCCAATGTGCCCGAGAACGAGCGCGTGGACTTTAGCCTGTACGTCGATGAGTTCCAGAATTTCTCGACCGACAGCTTTGCCACGATAATGAGCGAGGCGCGGAAATACCACCTGAATCTGATTGTGGCCAACCAGTTTACGACGCAGCTTACACCCGAGATCCGCGACGCGGTCTTCGGCAATATGGGTACGATCGTGTCTTTCCGTATCGGGCAGAACGACGTGGAAGCGATTACCAAGTACTTCCAGCCGACGTTCGACGCCGACGATCTGCTGCGCGTGCCCAACTACAATACGATTATCCGTACCTTGATCGGCGGAGTGCCGACGCAGCCGTTCAGTATGGCGACGCTGCCGCCCCTGGGGAATCCGAACCCGAAGCTGGCGGGGGCGCTCAAACAGCTGTCGGCAGCCAAACACGGCCGGCCGCGCGCCGAGGTAGAGAAGGAGATATTTGAGCGGATGGCGACCAAGCCTGATCCGGTGAGGCCGACATTTGGCGGCGGTACGGCTGGTGCACCCGGTTCTTCCAGCGCGGCGTCACCCTTTGCCGGCGCACCGCGGGCGGGCAGCCCGTGGCAGTCACCGTCGCCATCGTCCGGGGGTATTCCGGCTGCGGCTTCATCGGCAGGTGGTGCTGCGGCCCACCCGGCTTCCGGCCAGCCCGGCCCGACGGGCACGGGATCGTTCCTGGACGAATGGCTGAGCAAACGCTCGGCGAATGTAACGCCGGCTGCTTCACCGACCTCTGTGGCGCCGGTACCGGATTCCTTGGGTTCGGCCTCTACGGCTCCTCCGGTAGCTCCGGACGCGCAGCATTCGCCGGTGGTGGCTCCAGCCCCTGGACCGGCTCCGGCTCCAGAGGAGCCGATGCTGCCGCCGCAACTTGGCCCGAGCCAGTCGGCGCTTGGTGATCAGGCTTCGGCTGCCACACCTCTGCCAGGCAGTGAGGTTGCCAGCCAAACAGCCACCCGGACGGCCGCCGATGATATTTTGCGGGCCAAGATGACTGATATTGCTAAAAGCTTGGATGTGCATGCGGAGGATAAGGGGGCCAACATCTCGAGTGAAGAACTAGAGAAAGATGAAGTCACCGAGATTGCCGAGCAGCTGAAAAAGAGCATGAAGAATGGTGAATCGAAAGATGAATCAGGAGATGCGTCTAAGCCGGCCGCCGCTGGCACCTTGGATGACCCGGACGGGCAAAAAGCGGGCGAGCTGAAGCTCCCCGAGCGCAAGGCGCCGATTGCCGAGCTGGGCGAAGATGAAGGGGATACTATCGTTATTGATCAAGAGGGGAATTTACACCAGCGGGATGAAGCGGAGCCGCCCGAGGGTGGGGCTGACACGGATAAAGCTGGCGCCTAAAGCGTGGATGTGTTGCTGCGGCTGGGGTTTCCAGATTTTCCCCGCCACGGCACGTGCGAGTCACGGAATGTGCGTAGCGTAGCACATTCCGTGCTTCCGAGGTGCCTTAGCCTGGAAAGATCTGGAAACCTGGTAGCTATGATAAATTAAATCCGGCAAGGGGTAACCGTACCCTCACACCGAGTAGTGCGTTCCACGCGGGCAAGCTTTAGGCTTGTCCGGCTGCACTACGCTTGACCCTACTCGGTGTGAGGGTACGGTTACCAGGCAGGGTAGTTGCCTCTGGATAGCTTTTTAGGTATAATAATAGGCAAGTGGGAAGAAGTTATATTCCTGTTTCTAAAACAAGAGGGGTTTGAAAAGCAGTGGCTAAAACCGACAATAAAAGTGAGTATTCTGCGGAGCAGATTCAGGTGCTGGAGGGGCTGGAGCCGGTCCGCAAACGCCCGGGCATGTACATCGGCGGCACCGGCAGTGAGGGCTTGCACCACCTGGTGTGGGAAATTATCGATAACGGTATCGACGAGGCGCTGGCCGGCTACGCGACTGAGGTGAGCGTGAAACTGCTGGCTGACGGCGGCGTAACGGTTGTCGACAACGGCCGCGGCATCCCTACGGGCATTCACCCCAAGACGGGCAAAAGTACCGTGGAGACGGTGCTGACGGTGCTGCACGCCGGCGGTAAGTTCGGCGGCGGCGGGTACAAGGTCTCGGGCGGCCTGCACGGCGTGGGCTCGAGCGTGGTGAACGCGCTGAGCAAGCGCCTGCACGTTGCAGTGTTCCGCGGTGGCAAGGTGTACGAGCAGGATTACGAGCGAGGAATCCCGCGGGGAGATCTTAAAGTAACCGGCAAGACCGACAAAACCGGCACGGAAATCAGCTTCTGGCCCGATGAGATGATTTTTAAGGAGTCGCAAGATTTCAGTTACGACACGGTGCTGGACCGCCTGCGCCACGCCGCGTACCTGACGAAGGGTGTGCGGACCAATCTAGAGGACGAGCGCACCGGCAAGCGGTATGGCTTCTATTTTGAGGGCGGTATCCAATCTTACGTGCAGCATTTGAACGTCGGCAAGGAAGTCGTCGATGATGATATCTTCTACGTAGACAAGCCGGTGCAGGATTGCCAGGTGGAAATTGCGCTGCAGTACAGCGACGCCTACACCGAGACGATCAAATCGTTTGCCAACAATGTGCTCAACCCCGAGGGTGGTACGCACTTGACCGGCTTCCGTGCGGCGCTTACGCGGGTTATCAATGATTACGCGCGCAAAAATGGCCTATTGAAGGAAAAAGAAGAGAATTTGACTGGCGACGATACGCGCGAGGGCCTCACCTGCATTATCTCGGTGAAGTTGCCTGATCCGCAGTTTGAGGGCCAGACCAAAGGCAAGCTTGGCAACCCTGAGATGCGCGGCTATGTCGAGCAGATTATGAATGAGTATTTTGCGTATTACCTGGAGGAACATCCCAACGTCGCACGCAAAATTGTCGGCAAGGCGCTTTTGGCTGCCCGGGCGCGCAAGGCAGCCCGCGCTGCCCGCGATAACATCTTGCGTAAAGGCGTGCTGGATGGGGCATCTATGCCCGGCAAATTGGCCGATTGCTCGTCTAAAGACCCCAAAAACAGCGAGATTTACCTGGTGGAGGGCGATAGCGCCGGCGGCTCCGCCAAAACCGGGCGCGACAGCAAAACCCAGGCGATCTTGCCGCTGCGCGGCAAGGTATTGAACGTAGAGCGGGCACGGCTTGATAAGATGCTCGCCAACAACGAGATTTTGGCGCTTATCAAGGCGCTGGGGGTCGGTATAGAGGACTCATTCGATGTGAGCGGCCTGCGTTATGACCGCATTATCATCATGACCGATGCCGATGTCGACGGCTCGCACATTGCCACGCTGCTGCTGACATTCTTTTTCCGCTTTATGCAGCCGGTGGTGGACGGCGGGCACGTGTATCTGGCCAAACCGCCGCTGTTTGAGTTGGTGCGGCCCGGGCGCAAGAATAGCGTGTTCATTTACGATGAGTCTGAGCTGGACGGCGTGATTGACGCCGAAATTGAGCGCCGCAAGAAAGAAGGCCTGAAAGTCGGCGCCAGCGACGAACGCTTTCGGCAAGCCGGTTTCATCGAGCAGAAGCGCTACAAGGGTCTGGGCGAGATGGATGCCGAGCAGTTGTTTGAGACGACTATGAACCCCGAGAAACGGGTGCTGGTGCAGGTAAATGTCGAGGATGCCGAGAAAGCCGACGCGATTTTCAACAAGCTGATGGGGACTGAGGTGGAGCTGAGGAAGAATTTTATACAGGCGAATGCGAAGTTCGTGAAGGATTTGGACATATGAGGCATGTACGCGGCACATTTCAGGCGAACGGTTCCGTTCCGATGCTCACGTACCGTAAAGTACGCTGTGCTTCGGTACTCGCCGTTCATCCTGAGCTGCACTCGCGTACATGCCTCAGTACTAATTTGCGATTTGCTGAGGGAGCTAAGTAGTTATGGACGATCAAATGAC
>DASVGU010000068.1:0-5260 GCA_036379375.1 Saccharimonadales bacterium (SeqCode) | reverse complement strand
TTGCTCAAACAGCTTGACGTAGCGCGCTTTCTCCGCCGCCGCTTGGGTCTGCAGCTGCGTGGCAAGCATCTGCCGCTCCTCGTCGACGGCCGCATTGGTCTTCTGGATGGAATCAATTGCCAGCTGTTTGGCATCCATAATCGATTCCTCGTACTTCGCAAACTCTTCACGCAGCTTTTTGGTAATTTCCGCCTTCATGTACTCGTTAAGCTCAGAGGTTGTTAGCCGTAGATCCTGCTGCAGGAACATCGCGTTTTCACCGATAATTTTCTCAAAGTGCAGCCGCCCGCGGTTGCGCAGCTCCTCGCGGAATTCTTCGTTGAAGATATGCTCAACATCCTTCTCGGCCGCATCGCTCACCGGATCACTCGACTGCGCTTTTTTACCGCCGCCAAGCCGCACGAGCAATACCATGAGCCAGATAAACCCGATACCGCTCACACCTATGAAGCCTAAGGCTACGTACAGCCACCAGATCGTCATATCAGTCTCGTCCCACCTTGTACTGCTCCATTTTCAATGCCCGGCTTCTCCTCGAAGGGTACCGCTTATGGTTCTATTCTATAATCTCTACCCTAAAAATGCACCACCTTTTTCTCGGGCCGGCCTATAAGCGAAGTAACAGATACACCGCAAACAGCCCCACTACGAACACGATAAGACTCGTAAATATCACTTGGAACAGATTACGCGTAATGGATTTCTTGGCGAGTGGGTTGCGGCCGATTGCGATCAAACCGTTGCGTACCCCGCCGTACAGCAGGCTCCCGGCCAATATTGCCGTCACCAGCAGTACCACCAGGCTGATGTACACCCGCACCGAGCTCACCGGCTTATTGGCGATAAACAGGCTTGCCTTGCGCAAAAAGCCCGGCAAATTGTTATCCACGTCCTGCTGCAGGGGATTGTGCGAAATGCTGATGTTTACCGGAATGCGCCCAAACGATACGGTCACGCTTTGCCCGGCACTGTTCTTTACTGTGGTGGTACCCTGCACGTTTGAGGTACCGTCAAAGCCGGCCGCTGCCTTGCCGACGACCACCGACTGCGATGCATCGGCTTTCATACCCACGCCGGCCAGCGATGAGATCGAGATATAATCACCGGGTTTAATAGGTCCGTTCTGATTGCTTACCAGCACATCGTAATGCCCAAAGCTCGCGACAAAGACCTGCCCCTTATTGCTATTGTCACTCAGCGTTACCGAGGCGCTGTTAGCCGCCACGACTACGCCCTGCATCTGCGAAGCGGTATCCTGCGTCAGCGGCTCAACTTTGGTCGGGTCTTTGGTATCCAGCCGTACCAGCATCCCCAGCTGCAGAGGGGAGTCGCTGCCGTAGCCTTGCGTCACCGCCTGATTGGCAACCGAATCCGCATGTGCGCTCGGCGGCACCACTGCCGCCAGCCAACACATACTTAACAAGCTAACTATTGCCAGCGCCGTCAGTCTTTTAAACTTTAGCATCTTGGCTATCAGTATAGCGCATGCTAATCAGAGACAAAATGCCGGAGCAAAGCAACTGTTTTGTCGATAGCTTGGAGTGTCGTCCCCCGCCCCATACTAAACCGCAGTGAACTCCGGGCATCGGCGTCGCTTACGCCGATGGCATGCAGTACATGGCTCGGGCCTTCGTCCGAGGCCGAGCACGCCGAACCGGCCGCTGCCAGCACGCCCGCCTCGTCCAGCTGCATCAGCAGCCGCTCGTTATCCCGGCCGGGGAAGGTAATGTGTACATTATTAGGCAGGCGCTTCTTGCGCGAGCCGTTGACAGTGGCGCCAGGGATATTGTGCTCCAATTCGTCAAAGAAGTGCTGTTGCAGTGCCCGCAACCGTTTCGCCTCGGCGGGCCGCTCATTTTGGGCGATATCCAGCGCCGCTGCAAAACCGATATCACCCGCAACGTTCTCGGTGCCGCTGCGCATATGCCGCTCCTGCCCGCCCCCCAAAATGAGCGGCCTCAGCCGCACGTGGCTCGTAACGTATAAAATCCCGCTCTGTTTCGGGCCGTACAGCTTGCTCCCGTTGAGCGTCAGCATATCGACCCCCAGCCGGCTCACATGCAGATCCAGATAATTCCCTGCCTGCGCCGCATCGGTATGAAAATACAGCGGATAGACCCCAGTCGGCTGCCCGGATGTAAGATCCCGTTTTTCAAGCGCCGCGCCACCGAGCCCCTGCCGCTGGGCGCGTTTCCGGGCAACAATCTGCGCAATCTCTTTTATGGGCTCAACGGTGCCAATCTCATTGTTGGCATACATCACACTTACCAACACCGTTTTATCATCTATCGCCGCTTCCAGGGCGTGCAAGTCAACCAGCCCGCGCGCATCCACCGGCACCACGCGGCAATCGTAGCCCAGCGCCGGATCCAGCACGGCCGGATGCTCAACCGCACTCACCACGATGTTCCCCCGGTAGTCGTCGGGACTATTGTATTGCCGCATCACACCGTGGATTGCCAAATTGATCGATTCGGTCGCCCCGGCCGTAAAGACAATTTCGCTCGGGCGTGCCCCCAACCAGCGCGCCACAGTGCTCCTGGCATCCTGCAGTTTTTGGGCAACATCTCGAGCGGCCGTATACGTCGCCGAAGGGTTATAAAACTGCTCGCGCCAGTACGGCTGCATCGCTGCCAGCACCCGCTCGTCCACCGGCGTCGTCGCCGCGCAGTCCAAATAAATTACACCTTTGGGCATATCTTAAAATTATTCTAACTCTTTCTGTGTTCTTTTGGGCCGCCAAAAGAACCAAAAACTCTCGGACTGACGTTTGCCCGCGGAGATTGCCAGGCAGCCATGGCCGGCGCACCGACAACGACCCTTCGGGATCGGTCCATTTTCTATTAATTTTTAGCGGCAGGAAAATGTACTAAAGTCGGTGCTTGATTCCGGTCATAACTACCCGGCAATCTCCGGGACAAGCCGATGCCCGAATCCAGGCTGCATCAGGTGTAGGATTTGCTCCGGAATGGTGCAGTGTGTTCCAGATGCGAGTACCGAAGCGCAGCGTACATAGAGGTACGTGAGCATCGGAGCGCAGCAGCTGGGGCGCAATGTGCCGTTCCCGAGCGAATCTCAGGCTGTTTGCAGCATACGGGCATACTCGCCGCGCACCTTCTGGTCGTACAGTTCTACCACACGGTAGAAATTCTTGGCTTCAGTCGGCGACAGCCGCTGATACGAGTTCCCGCCCTGTGATTTCAGGATGCCGCTCGGGCGTACATCGTAACGCGTGGTGAGCGCTCGGCGCTGCCCCGTTGCCCCGTCAATCCACTCTTCGTGCCACACCCACGTGTGCTCATCCAGGCAGAAAAATTCGCGCCGGCCGCCCTCGGCTACCGGCCCAAACAGCTCACCGCCAAGCTTAGCTTCATAATGGATAAGCGATTTGTTGATCTCCGCCCGGCGCTGCTGGTCTTTCTGGGCCTTTAAACCACTGAGGAAATTCTTCATGCCGCCAGCCCGTAATCCTCTCGGTCGGTCCCTGCGTATGCCGCAGCGACTTGTGCCTTAGCCTGGGCCAGCGCATCGGTCTGAACTGCCTCAGGATCGTTATAGCGCACCTCAGATGCACGGTTCGTGGGCACCTCAGCAGCTCGTGCTGCCGGGTACGTAACCGCAGGCTGGAACTGCTCCCCCGCAGGCTGCCGCACGGGCTGCGCCGGGACAGCGTAGGTGGGTTCAGCCGGAGCCTGCTCCGCCGGGTCACCCCCGTTCATGTGCCGTTCATTGCGTACGTTCTGCACGGCACGTTCTACCGTCGCGTAGCGCGCTCGTATACCATCAGCAAACTCACCGTTCTTCGGCGGCTGCTCGTTACCCGGGTTTCCTCCGGTCAATTTATTGCTCATAAGCCTATTAAATGGATTCATCGCTCTACTCTTGTACTCTTATGTGCCGAAGAGCTGGCGGGCGTTTGCCGTGGTAGCTGCAGTAAGCTCCTCGAGGCCCTCGCCCCGTAAGTCTGCCACAAACTCCGCGGTAACCGCCACATGTCTTGGCTCACAAATTGTACCACGATAAGGGGTAGGAGTCAAGAAGGGAGCATCAGTTTCCAGTAGTAATTTTTCCAACGGGATCGCCCGGTACATCGCCAGCTGCTGCGGGTTCTTCGCAAACGTCGCAATACCATTTACCCCTATAAACAGCCCACTGTCTACGGCGCGACCCAAATTGGCCTCGCTATCGGTAAAACTATGCAACACACCGCGGATACCCCTATATTGCTCAAACACCGGCCAAAAGTCGTCAAACGCCTCGCGCACATGGAAAATTACCGGCAAATCGTGCTTTTTAGCCAACGCCAGCTGGAACTTCAGCACCTCTATCTGAGCCTCTCTCGGTGAATGGTCGTAGAAATAGTCCAAACCGCACTCACCCACTGCTATCACCTTCGGACGCGCCACAAGGGCTGCAAATGCGTCCAGATGCCCATTTTGGAGGGCCTCAGCGGCTTCGTGGGGGTGGATGCCAATACTGGCCCACATATCAGGGTGTTTTCCGGCAAATTCAATCGCCAGCTCGCTGTCGGCCAGGGTTGTCCCGACGCAGTTAATATAGCGCACCCCAGCTGCGTGGGCCGCGTCCACTATTTTGTCAGCGTCAACCGGGCCTTTGCTGTGCCATTTGTCGTACACCGGCGTGACCGGCCGCACCGCCTCGTGCACATGGCAATGAGTATCAAACAACTCCATCATTTTAAGCCGGCAATATGTAAGAAATTGTTGAGAAGTGTCGTGCCGATATGAGTATAGCTCTCCCGGATATCTTCAAACCCGGCGCGCAGCGAGGACAAGCCGATGGATTGCAAATCGGGGTCTTCACGGCCCCAGATCTTGAGCATCTCTGGTGTGAGTTCAAAATGCGACTGAATACCATAGGCCTTATCGGCTATGTGCACAATTTGGTCTTGGCAATGCTTGCCAGATGCCAATACTGTCATATCACTCGTTAGCTCGACCGTTTCGCCGTGAAGCTGAAACACACTAAGCGTGCCCGGCAAGCCCGTGAACAGTGGGTCCGACCGGCCGGCTCGGGTTAGCTGGACAGTGTATTGCTCGCCTGCAGCGCCCATGAAGCCAATTTCTCTCTCTTTGCTCGGCACCACCCCGCCGCCCGCTGCTTTGACAAGCGTTTGCAGGCCTAGGCAAATACCGAGACAAGGAGTGCCATGCTCAAGTGCTCGCTTAATCTGAGCCAGCTCTTGCTGCATCTTGTCAGTTGGATCATTGGCACTGTCTGGGCCACCAAGCACCAGCAG
>DASVGU010000067.1:0-10865 GCA_036379375.1 Saccharimonadales bacterium (SeqCode) | reverse complement strand
TGACAGACTGGAAGCATACAACACGACACTGCCAGCATATGTTTTGTAATCCAGCACGTGGTCGAGCAGCGGCTGTGCCACGGGATCGGTAAGCGACACCGTCTGCAGCGTCTGCGCAGCGGTATCATAGACGTAATAGTGATCATACTGGCCGTTAAACAGGTTTACGCGGGACGACGGGGCAAGATTAAGCGTCGCATTCAGATTAACGGATTTCGTGGGGTCAGTGCGATCCATGACAATAAACTCGGTTTTGCCGCTGTACGTGTGCTGCAGGAGCAGGTGCGCGCTGTCACTCGACCACTCAACGGCCTGCCACGTACTCGCCGCGCTGGGCGTGTACACCGTAGCAGGCAGCGTGAGCACGGTTGGCGGGGCCTTCGGATTCGTCAGGTCGTATTCATCGAATGTCAGATCCGGCGTCGTGTGCCGCAGCACCAGCAGCCACCGCTTGTCGGGACTCTGGGTAGCCAGCGCCGGTGCGGACACATAGCTGCCAACAGGGCTGGTGACTAGGTTGGTCGGGAACAAGAACGGATAGTCAAACCGCTCTACCGTTCCGCCAATAACGCTGATAGGGCGCTGCCAGTCACGGTAGCCGCTGCGCGTTATCTTGAGCGTATACGTACCGCTCGGAACCGAGAGCCGGGCATTGGTAGCAGAACTGCTCAGCACACCATTCAGGTATATTTGCGCCCCCGACGGGTGGCTCGACACGAATATCAGGCCACTTTGCACCACCTGACCTTTGTTGTTCAGGCCAAAACCATACGCCTGGTACAGCAGCACCAACGTTGCGAACAAAATCGCAATGGTAACGAAGATATAGCCGATCACCAGCTGTATGTGGTGCCGCTTCTGAAACTTTGGGTCAAGAAAGTCCATCTTCTGCTGTCTCCAATATCTTCAGTTAGCGCCAGCTCGCGCAGCGTCCGTGAGGCCCTGTCGTCTTACACATGCCACATACAATTATATATGAATTTGCGTCTTGAATCCCGCTTGAACCGGGAAGGAATCCAGGTGTAAAATAGAGGGTGATCGAAGGGGTAAACGCACAACAGGGTAACCGTGGGTAAAGACAAAAGAAACAACTTTATAGAGATAAATGGGCGCCGCTACGATGCCGTAACTGGTGAGCTGCTCAATCCTACGCAAGTTGCGCTGGTGGAGGCCGCCAAGCCGGCGACACTGCCGCCGCACAGTACACCAGCGAGAGCAGCAGGTGCCAGCGCTGCCCCCCAGCCCAAACCACAGCCCAAAGTCATGGATATTGCCGTGCCGCGCGGCACCCACCACACTGCAGCGCACCATCCGCAGCACGGTACGACGCTGATGCGCCACGCTGTTACAGCCCCGGCGGCACCGCTCAAACGCCACACCGCCGCGGTTACACCTACCGACATTCTTGTGGCGCGCACTCCCAGCGCTCGTGTCGTCCCCAAGCTGTCCTATGCAGATATAGACCCCCAGCGCCTCGCCCGGGCCGGCCACATAGCCAAAAGCAAGCTCGTCAGCCGCTTCGCGCCCTCCAGCTCGTTCGCATACGCTCCCGGCCCGGCAATTGCCGTCGCCGTGCCGCCGCCCGTCACCGGCACACCGGAGCAGCCTTCGTCCTCTGCTATACCCGCTCACCCCAGTTCCAAATCCATGGATATTTTCCAGCGTGCCCTCAAAAATGCCACTGCCCACGAACAGCCTCCCATTGAGCCTGCCAAGCGCCACCTCCGCCACGCGGCCAAACACCGCGCCCATGCTCCTCGCAAATTCCGGCACCGCACGGCTACCCTCGTCTCCTCAGCGGTAGCCGTGGTACTCATCGCCGGATTTATTGCCTACCAGAACAAAGCCAATCTCGAGCTCCGCGTTGCGACGGCAGCCACCGGTGTACACGCCACACTCCCCGGGTTCAAGCCCAGCGGTTTTGCCCTCGGCAAGCTCAGCTACACCCCCGGCGTGGTAGCGGCAGCCTTCCACGACGGCACCACCGGCTCGTCATACAAAATCACCCAGCAAAACTCCAGCTGGGACAGCGCCACCTTGCTCGACAGCTACGTGGCCACCCGCGACAACACCTATCAGGCAATGCAGGCCGGCGGCCGCACGGTATATATTTACGGCAACAATAACGCTACATGGGTCAGCGGCGGCATCTGGTACCAGATTACCGACAACGGCAGCCTCACTACCAACGACGTCCTCGACATCGCCCAGAGCATGTAGCGCGGTACCAGATTTCGAAACTCTGCGGAGCAGCCAAGGGTAACGGTTTTCTATGACTGCATAAAATGCGTGCGAGCTTGTACAGCCCGTTTTTCGGCTGCAAGCATCACACGGTGGGCCGCAGCGATAGCATCAATCCGCGTACAAATTCTCCCAGCAAGCTGCTCGGCAAGCCCTGGCCCGTCCGGATTGAGGCACCTAACGCATTGTACTTCTATCCTCTGGGTACTCCCATCCTCTCCTACAGTGCCGTTCGCCGCCGCCGCTAACCGGCAGGTTCCATCCGTGTTCGCCGGACACTGCCCTACGGTGCGGTCATAATGGCTTTCTGCCAAATCATTGAGCCCCAGCACGCCCGGCCTAGAACCCCGGTCGACAAGCGCACTCATATCATCTGCGTTTGGTTCAATTACTGCAAAATAGCTATCTGGCCCAAGTTCAGCCATACCATATTCCTCCATACTCTCTTTACGTATGCTATATATTTTAACCAGTCATTGCAAGATAAACAATATAGTGACGCAAAAATATACGTATCCGGCCTAAACATTCTGTAAACCGCCACAATTAGCTATAATATCTCCTGATGAGACCTGTTCGTACCCGTTTTGCGCCCAGCCCAACCGGCTACCTGCACGTCGGTGGTATCCGCACCGCGCTGTTTGCGTGGCTCGTCGCACGCCAGGCGGGCGGGCAATTTATCCTGCGGCTCGAAGATACTGACCAAGCCAGGGAAGTAGCGGGCGCCGACGCGCACATTATGAAATCTTTGCGCGCACTCGGGCTCGAGTACGACGAGGGACCCGACACAGGTGGCGAATACGGCCCGTACCGCCAATCCGAACGACTTGATACATACAAAGAATGGGCAGAGAAGCTAGTGGCACGCGGCCGGGCCTACGCCGACCCGTATTCGCCCGCAGAGGTTCAGACCTTCCGCGAGCAGGCTCAGCAAGAAAAAAAGCCGTTTTTGTACCGTAATCACCGCCCGGACAATCCGCCGCAGTGGAATGGCAGTCAGCCCCTGCGCTTCAAAAGTGAGCCAAAGGACTACCATTGGCACGACGCTGTCATGGGTGACCTTCACGCCGGTGCTGAGGCGATCGATGACTTCATCCTTATCAAATCCGACGGTTTTCCCACCTACAATTTCGCTCACATCATCGACGATTACCTCATGGCTATCACGCACGTCATCCGCGGCCAGGAGTTCATCGCCTCTGTGCCCAACTACCTTAACCTCTACGAGGCGCTCGACTTCGACATACCAGTGCTGGCCACCATGCCGCACATCCTGGGCCCGGACGGCAAAAAGAAGCTTAGCAAACGCGACGGTGCCAAGGACGTACTCGACTATATCCGCGACGGCTTTCTGGTGGAGGCAATGATTAACTTTATCGCTTCGCTCGGCTGGAACGACGGCACCGAACAGGAGATATTCAGTCGCGAGCAGCTGATTGAAAAGTTCAGCCTGGAGCGCGTGCAGCGCAGTGGCGCCCGCTTCGACGAAAACCGCCTGCTGTGGCTTAACGGCGCCTGGATACGAGTCCTTGACACGCGCAGTATATACGCGCGTTGTCAAGAGTACTGGCCCGCACCGGCCCAAAATTACCCCGAGGACTACAAAATGCGGGTGTTGGCGCTGGTGCAGGAGCGCCTCAAATACCTCGCCGAGCTGCCACAGCTCACCAACTTCTTCTTCGAGGACCTGCCGGTAAACATGGAACTGATAGATGGTAACAAGCAACTGAAGAAATTTAGCCACGCCGAGCTGACAGGCTTGCTTGAGCAAGCTAAAGCCAGCCTGGAGCAGAGCAACTTTAGTGCCGACGACCTCACACAGCGGCTTAACGATCTGCTCGAGGCAACCGGTCAAAAACCGGGTGTACTCTTTAGCCTTATCCGCATCACCACCACCTGGGCTCCCGCCAGCCCCGGCTTGGCCGAAACGCTCGCGACCCTGGGCAAAGACCGCAGCCTCGCACGCCTCGCTAGCAGCCTCACAACTCTTGCCATCTAAATATCTACGAGGAAACTAATTGAACAAAAGAAATGGTGTTGATAAGTTTGCCCCGAACACCCTGGCGAATAAGAATACCTTGAGCTGTTTGAAGTGACCGGTCGAGTAGATACCGCTCAATTGGCCCTCCATGGCGTTTTCTGCCTATTTCGCTTGCAAGTGCAGACATAGGGATGCCATCCGGGTGTAGCGCAAGTACATAGAGTGCGTCTGCTGCCAGATCACCCAATTTAAGGGGATCACCATGCAAGAATACTACTGGGTTATCCGGGTTACGTAAGCCCAAACCCCATTCAGTCAGTTGTATAAGCCCCGTCTTATCAATTTTTAATCCCCCAATACTATCGGAATCGTCCTGCACCATTTCGTTTTCTACATGCTCAGCAGGGACTACCCGGCCATTCAGTAACGCGGGCGCTACCTGTGTTTTAGGGTTATCCCGCGTTGTTTCGCCATTAGCGCTAGTTTGCAGCTGCTCTGGCAACCGTCTATCTTCGGCAGGCTCCCGAAGCGCATCATGCGCCGGCGGCGTAGGATCGGACCGCTTCGCCGGATCCGCGCGGCGCTGAGGCAGGGAACCGCGGAGGGCAACTGTCATCTTCGTCGTACCATTGGGCATAGCTTTTTCGGTTACCTTCAATTTGTCGCTGTGTTCCTGGCCATCGAACTGTGACCGGATACCTTCGAGCGCAAACTTCAGCACGGCACTCGAGATGTCGCGCTGCAGCAGGCCGGACGCTTCGTCCCGGAGGCGCCGTGAACCCAAACCGCTTCCACCCGCGCCAGCCAGCACTCGCAATATGGCAATCGCCTCGGTGCTCATAAACACGCTCTTGTCTCCTATGTACACCCCCGTGATAGCTTTACCGCGCCGTTCCAGGATCAGTCCCCAATCAGTTAGGGCTTGCTTCTCAATCTGCGCACCTTGCTCAGGAGACTGCAGGGATGCAGTCTTAGCCGGTACGACAGATATGGCAGGACTCGGGCTAGGTGGAACACCATCCGGCCCCGGCGTTGCAGAGTCGCCGTTACCACTTTCACGCCCTGGTCCCGGTGCAGCAGAAGGCGAGCCGGCCTCTGGCTCTGGCGCCAGCCAATACCGCCGGCAACGGGTGTTGCCCTCCCCATGTATGCCCCCTACCCTCTCTCTCAAGCGCCCCATAGCACGTCGAAACGCTAGCGCACTCGGCAGACCTGTTGCATCGCGTAATTCTTCAGGGCTAAATTGTTGCCCTGGGTGGTTCCTAAGGAACCACAGCACACGCTGCTCTCGCTGGGTCTCCACGGCTATATTACTTCTTACACCTCTTGCCGCCACAACCGCTTCGCTCGCTCGCACGGCAGCCACTCCCTGGGTTTCGCTCGCAGGGGTCTCCGGCACACGCACGCGCAACTTTTCGTCCTGGGCAGATGTACTCGTACTCAGTGTAGGATCCGGAGCATCACCCGGCCGAGGATCACTTGGAACAATTTCCAGCGCATTGCCGCCACTGGGTACGGGCAAAACATCGGGTAGCACCGGCTCCCGGCTGCCTCGCGGGGCAGACACGCCCTCCGGCTGGGAGGCAGCCACCTGAGCGAGCGCAGGTACTTTTCTCGGCTCTGGCAGAGGCGACCCCGTAAGGGTGTCTTGTATCACCAAACACGCATCGGCAATCTGGCCCAAGGCAGCTGCTATACGCAGCCGTGCAGCAGCGTCCAGTTCACTGAGCTGTTGCGGGATCTCCCCGAGCAGTTCTGGCATATCAGTCAGCACACCATAACGACGCGGATCGGACTGGTCAGGCTGTGTACTCATCTCGCCTAAAATATCCTCAACTAGTAAGGCCAGTATATACCATATCTATCTTTCGCAATAATCCAGCCAAAGTTCAATTAGGCTTATGCGAACCATTTGGTACAATAAAATGGTTATGATCGATGACTTCCGCCCGGCAGCGGCAAAACCAAAAACAATTGATCCACTACCAAAAGGCGACAGACCGTCGATCCACGAGCTGGCGGCACGCGAAGCCCCAGGTTTTAGTACCCGCGAACCGGATACGGCCGAACAGGCCGCCCCTGAGCCAACATTTCGCACACCCGATGAAGCCGCTGCCGGCGAGACCGCCGATGAGCCCGCAACCAATAATTCGGCAGCCAACGCGGAGACAGCCACTAATACGCCGGACACCCTACACAGCTCTGGGGTAGCTGCTGGGCACTTCGGCAAGCCACCGAAACATCGCTGGTATCGGCACCTGTGGCCGCGCGGCAAAAAGCAACGGATTATCGCCTCCGTTGTCGTGGTGCTGGTATTTTTCGGCATCGGCGCTGCCTGGGCGCATTTCGCCCACACCACCAAGCCGGTGCAGGCCGAAGTCGTCAAGCAGCAGCCCAAGCAGCAACCGCCCAAGCCCACCACCGTGCCCAGCACGCTTACCGGCTTGCCGGTGGATCCCAGCGTAAACAAACGCCCGGTCACTGCCGTCATGGTAGAGAACAGTCCCGATGCCCGGCCGCAGTCCGGCTTGGATCAGGCCGGCGTGGTATTCGAGGCCCTGGCCGAGGGCGGCGTAACACGCTTTATGGCCCTATACCAGGACACACAGCCCGATTACATCGGCCCGGTGCGCAGCGCCCGGCCATACTTCATTTCGTGGGCGCTCGGCTTTGACGCCGCATACGCACACGTCGGCGGCAGTCCGCAAGGGTTGCAAGATATCAAGAATTGGGGAGTAAAGGATCTCGATCAATTCTCCAACTCCAGCGCATACGAGCGCATCAGCACCCGCTACGCGCCGCACAACGTATACACCTCCATCGCCCAGCTCAGCGCCATCGAGCAAAAACGCGGCTACACCACCAGCACTTTCACCGGCTTCGCCCGCAAGCCCGATAGCCCCAGTAAAACACCCAATGCCACGAGCATCAACATGACATTTTCGGGCTATTACTACAACACCGGCTACACCTACGACGCGGCAACCAACAGCTACAAACGCTCCGAGGAAGGCCAACCGCACATGGAACTGTCCAAAACCGGGCAGCAAACGCAGATTACGCCGAAAGTCGTCGTCGCCATGGTCGTGCCGTGGAGCCAGGGCTCGCTCGACACCAGCGGCGCCTTCTACTCCGACTACGCCACTATCGGCAGCGGTACGGTGTATGTCTTCCAGGACGGCACGGTAGAGACCGGCACCTGGAGCAAGACATCCAACACCGCACCCCTCACGTTCACTGACGCCAGCGGTAAACCGCTCCAACTCAATGCCGGCCAGACCTGGGTTGCCGCTATCGCCAGCACCGGCGACGTAACATACAAATAAGGCGATGACAGACCAGGTGGGAGCAGGGCAGCGATGGAATATCTGAAGAAGTTCAGGGCCGGGCTGCGCTCACGGCTACTTGGCATACTCATCCTCGACAATCTGGTTGTCCTGGCCGACTGGTGGCTCGTCACCCATGTACTGCGCCTAAACGGCTATGAGATGCTGGCAGCTATCATTGTCGTGCCGCTTATTGCGCTGACGCTCTTGCCGTGGCTCAGCGTCCGCTACCTGGCGCAGCCGACAAGGCTCATCGCCGAGGCCATTCTGCACATCGCGCCGGACACGGCAGCCTCCACGCCTTCGCCCGACCCCAATTCGGCCCGCTTCGGCAAGGAACTGGTCGCCAGCCTCACGCACGACGTTTACCAGCTTGCCACACTTACCGCCAAGATCGAGGGGCAGGCCAAGGCCAGCAGCGAGCTCAAATCCAATTTCATCATCGATAACCTGCCGCTGCCCATTTTGCTGCTTGACGCCCAGCAGAACGTCAAACTTACCAACCAAGCCGCCGGGCGCTACTTCGGCATCGTCCCGGCCGAAATACTCGACAAAAATCTCTATTCGCTGCTGGATATGTCGTTCCCCAGCGCGCACACCTTCGACAGCTGGCTCGCGGATGTGCGCGAGCACAATGCCACCGCCGTCACAAGCTGGGAGCGCGTCCGCCTGGCCGCCACCGACAACCACCCTCAGCAACTCTTCGATTTGGCCGCATATTACAACAAGGATAACCCCACGGGGCTAGAAACCATCCTGGTATTCTTCGACCACACCAAAACGTACAGCCAGGACGACCAAGCCATCAGCTTCATCGCGCTTTCCGTGCACGAGCTGCGTACGCCGCTCACCCTGCTGCGCGGCTACATCGAGGCGTTCGAGGATGAGTTCGCCGGCAAGCTCGATCCCCAGATGAACGACTTTATGTTCAAGATGAGCGCCACTGCCCAGCAACTAACCGCTTTCGTGAACAACATCCTCAACGTCGCGCGCGTGGATGACGACCAGCTGGAGCTGCACCTGCACGAGGAAGCGTGGGGCGACATCATCCGCTCGGCGGCCAATGCGCTCGCCCTGCGCGCGAAAGTGCGCGGCATCACGCTCGAATACAGCATCGCGCCGGGACTTCCAACTGTCGGCGCCGACCGCGTGAGCATCATCGAAGTTATTAACAACCTCGTCGACAACGCCATCAAATACAGCGGCTCGTCGACCCGCATCCGCATCAGCGCCAATCTCAACAGCGAAGGCATGGTCGAAACCACCGTCGAGGACTACGGCATCGGCATTCCGGCCAACATCATCCCCAAACTATTCACCAAGTTTTACCGCGACCACCACAACCGCGCGCAAATCGGCGGCACCGGTCTGGGGCTGTACCTGTCTAAAGCCATTGTCTCCGCGCACGGCGGCAACATATGGGTCAAAAGCAAGGTGGGCGAGGGGAGTATCTTCGGCTTTACCCTGCAGCCGTACGCCAAACTTGCCGACGGCGTCAAAAACAGCGATAATAAAGACATCGTGCGCGGCGCCCACGGCTGGATAAAAAACCACTCGCTGTACCGGAGATAACTTTTTAACGTATGTCAGACGTAAACCAACCCACAACCGTACTCTGTATCGAAGATGAGCATTTCATCAGTGAGTTATATGCCCGGGCGCTTTCCAAGGCCGGTTACGATGTTACCCTCGAGATGGACGGCCAAAAGGGCCTGGAGCTGGCCCAGACCGACCGTTTCGACATCATCCTGCTCGATCTTATGATTCCTACCATCACCGGTGTGGAAGTCCTGCAAAAGCTGCGTGACCCGGCGCTCACGCCACATCTCCACAGCAAAATTATCATCACCACCAACCTCGAGCAGCGCGACGAAGTCCGCGCCGTCATCGAGAAGCAGGCCGACGGCTACATCGTCAAGGCCGAGATTACCCCCCGCGGCCTCGTAGAATTTCTCGCCCGCCTCGACACCTAAAAGAGAGTGCCAGTGCAACTACCCGGCACAACCGTAAGCAAAAATGCGGCTAGACAGGACAGCCCGCGGGTGTATAGTAGGAGCTAGCCATGTGAGGACTTGGCCGGGTTTTAGACCCTTTCGGATCTTGCCAGCCCTTTACCTCGCAGACTTTATATACAATTTAGAACTTTTATAATTTTGAGGCAGTTTGGGATGCTAGGCGAGCATCGTACCGCAGCGTGCTCAAGAGGTACGAGAGGAACGAAGCGTTAGGCTAGCGCCCGAAATGTACAAAATTAAAAAGTTCTTCACACACAATCTGGGCATGCACGCTTCGGCCCCTACAAGCCCCTACATCCAAACAGGTACCTTATCTCCGCAAGCAGGGCGGCTCGCTCGCGACAGGTTCCTACCCCTACAAAATCCGTATCCGCACAATCCAGAGATTGGTCGGCTTTTTATTATTTTCTAGAAAAATAAGGGGAACCATTTATGACACAGCTCATCAACCAAGAGATCGACGTACACGCATTTTATTTTTCCGGCCGCGATATGAAGACGTTTCCGAAGGCAATCGAGTGGAACGGGCGCTCAGTAACGTTTGCTGAGGCAGGACTGCGCTTACTGGTGCAACGCGGCGAGCAACTCACCCAACTCTTCGACATGACCGACGGCAGCCAGACGTACCGGCTTAAGCACGAAGGCGCCCGCTGGACGCTCGTAGGCACACGGGCGGGGGCTTAAAAGCTATGCGGACACCCAAAGTAAGCAACCGAAAGGACACATCATGGACGACGATGCAGAGACTTTGGCCGGGGGCAACCCTGGAGCCGTTACTGTCCACGCCGGATTTCCCAACCCGGCGGCCGAGCGGCACGGTTCACCGCTAGACCTCAACCGCTTGCTTATCAAGCACCCCAGCAGCACCTATTTTTTCCGCATCCGCGGGGAAACATGGGAAGATATCGGCATCTTTGACGGCGACATTGCAATTATTGACCGTGCGCTCGCGCCCCGGCGCAGCGACCTGGTCATAACTTGGGAGCGTGATAGCTTCCGGCTGCAGCACTGGCGCCACTGGCACACCGGCGACGAGCCCTGGGGCGTCGTCAGCTCCATTATCCACCCATATGAGACATGAGGCAGCGGCGCAGCAGAGAGAAAGACAGCCGCCAAGAACCAAAAGGCCAGGCGGCGTGAAAGGTTCAGCTTCATGAAAGGTGCAGCCTTGGCCCTCATCGATTGCAACAATTTCTTCGTAAGCTGCGAGCGCCTGTTTAGGCCTGAGCTCAACGGCCGTCCGGTGGTAGTCCTCAGCAGCAACGACGGCTGCGCCGTCAGCCGCAGCCAAGAGGCGAAGGA
>DASVGU010000066.1:0-4660 GCA_036379375.1 Saccharimonadales bacterium (SeqCode) | reverse complement strand
TCGCGATCGCGCATCGTGAACCTTACCTGGGAGCCGGAATATGACTTTAGTGATCTGTTACTCCGCATCGGCGGCACCGGCGCACCGCGAATCATGTACGCGGGGCATTTTCGCGATCTGGACACCAAGGAGAATGTCTTTTTGTACTTGCGCTTGCCGAAGGGGCTACCGCTTAACCGCACCATGAGCGATGCGAATGTACTAGCGATCACGTTGCGGGATTCGCCGTATGCGAGCGTATTTGTGAATTGCCGCCCGGATATTGGCGCCAGTCTTACGAATTGGTTCAAGAACACGATTCGCCCGAGGAATTCGCAGAAGTTGTAGTGGCAGTCGCCCTTCTGGAGCGTATTTTTTATGCCTTGGGACCGTGTCTTGGAGTTTTTGGCTAGTGGTTGCCGCCCGAGCAGTATTTGTTGCCCCAGGCTGACATGGCACGCAGGACGGGGATAAGATCTTCGCCCTTTGCAGTCAGGGCGTATTCGGTGCGGGGCGGGACTTCGGCATAGGCCTGTTTGGTGAGGATACCTTGGCTTGCCAGGTCGTCCAGGCGCTGGCTGAGCGTGCGCGGGTTGAGGCCATCAATGGATTTTTCGAGTTCACCGAAGCGTTTAGGGCCGGGAGCGAGGTCGCGCAGGATGAGGGCCGTCCATTTGCTGCCAATCACCTGCATGGCACCGGCGATACAGCCCGCTTTGGTCTCGAGGGCTTCGCTATCGTAAGTGGAGATAAGTTGCTGGTCTGGCATAAGACATATTCCAATACTTTACAATGTATAGTAATGCAACTATACTACTCTCTAGTTTACTATACAAAATATATCATAGGGGAGAGTAGATGGCAAAAATTGCGGTTGTTATTGGGAGTGTGCGCGAAGGTGCGCGAGTGAGCGAGCCGATTGCGCGCTGGGTGGCGAAAAGTTTTGCAGGCAAAGCCGAGGCAGAAGTGCTGGACCTGAAAGATTACCCTATGTCTTTTCTGGATGAACCGGGCGCGCCGCCGCGCTACAATCCCGCCCGCCATCCGAAGCCAGCGGCGCAAAAATGGATTGATAAAGTCGTGCAGTTCGACGGCTACGTGTTGGTGACGCCGGAGTACAACCGCAGCACCAGCGCGGTACTCAAAAACGCCATTGACCACATTGACCACCAGATGGATGATAAGCCGGTGGCGGTTATTGGCCATGGCTCATCCGGCGGCGCGCAGGCAGTTGCGACTTTGCGCATGGTATTGCCCGGCGTCGGTGCGGTGGTCATCCCGACTGCACTGTTTTTGCAGAATTCCGTTGCCGAGAAAGTAGATGCGGGCGGTACGCTGGATGCCGAGTTGGCCAAGGAGCCGTACGGCCCGCAGGCCCAGCTCGACGGGCAGATTGACAGTCTGCTGTGGTATGCGGATGCGCTGAAGACCGCCCGCGAGAAGAATACATAGGCGGGAGGTGTAGGAGGGAACGTATTATGAAGCTAGCGGTTATCACGGTGAGCACGCGCGAGGGGCGCGTAGGCGGGGCGGTAGGCAAATGGTTTGAGAGGTATGCGCAGGAGCACGGCGGTTTTGACGACGTTACAGCCATTGACCTCAAGGAAGTGAATTTGCCGGTTTTGGACGAACCCAAGCACCCAGTGATGCGTGAGTATCAGTTTGAGCACACCAAGCGCTTTAGCGCGTTGATTGATCCGGCCGATGCGTTCGTATTTGTGACGCCGGAGTACGATTATTTTGCGCCGGGCGCGCTCGTGAACGCCGTTGATTATCTGTCGCAGGAATGGTCGTATAAGCCAGCCGCATTTGTCGGCTACGGCGGTATTTCGGGCGGTTTGCGCTCAATCCAGGCGGCCAAGCCGCTGCTGACCAGCGTGAAGATTATGCCGCTGCCGGAGAGCGTGTCGGTGCAATTTGTGCAGAATTTCGTGCAAGACGGGGTATTTACGCCCCAGCGCATGCATGAGGACATGGCCCGGTTGATGCTGGACGAGCTTGCCAAATGGGCCAAGGCGCTTAAGCCGATGCGCACCCACCCTGCCACTGACGCTGCCGAGTAGTCACTGTAGCTCTTCGGGGGCATTTTCTTCTACTCCTCTGGTATAATAGCTGGTAATGACGATAGACAAGCACGCAAAGCCGACAAAGCTGTTGTGGGTAGACTTAGAGATGACCGGACTGGACGTGCAGCAGGATGTAATCCTGGAAATCGCAGCCGAGATTACGGATTTTGAGTTTAAGACGCTCGCAAGTTATGAGGCAGTGGTGCAACAGCCCCGCGAGCTGGTGGTAGAGCGCATGGGCAAAAACAAGTGGTGGGCCGATTACCCCGAAAACCGCGACGAATTTGTGCGCAAATTGGACGAGGGTAAGCCGAGCGCGCAAGTTGAGCAAGAAATGATTGCGCTCGTACAGGCGCAGTTTGGCAGTGAACCGGCCGTGCTGGCGGGCAATAGTATCCACAACGACCGGAATTTTATCCGGCAGTGGTGGCCGCAGCTGGATCTACAGCTGCACTACCGCATGCTGGACGTGAGTGCCTGGAAGGTGTTTATGCAGGGTGCGTACGGTGTGGAATACGAGAAAAAGGAAGTCCACCGGGCGTTTGACGATATCCAGGCATCGATTGCCGAGCTCCAGTACTACCTGGAATGGTTCGCACGTCATGGCCAAGATTAGTGCGGTGCTCTTCGACATGGACGGCACGCTGCGCGACAGCCGGCCGGCCATTTTGCCTGCAGTGCAGCACGCTTTTGCCGCCAACGAGCTGACTGTACCCGAGCTGGAGGCGATAATTCCGTATGTGCACAGTTTGCACGCAGTGCACGAAACGTTGGCTCCGCAGGTACCGTACGAGGCGTTTCGGCAGAGCTATGGTGAGAAGCTGCAGTCACTGATGAATCTAGTGGTAGTGTATGAAGGTGTGGCCGATGACCTCAGAGGTTTGCAGGAGCACTACAGGTTGGGTGTCGTGAGCAGCGGGCGCTATGCGCGGGAAGAACTTACGGCCGATGGACTGGACACATTCTTTGACGTTATTGTAGGCGGTACGGATGTTACTGAGCTTAAGCCAGATCCCGAACCGGTGCTGCTGGCGCTGGAGCAATTAGCGGTTGAGCCTGGGAAAGCAGTGATGGTGGGTGATCTGTCGGCCGACATAGTTGCGGCCAAAGCGGCACATTTGGCGGCTTCTGTGGGGATTACGCACGGCTTTAGCACGCGTGAGCAGCTGGAGCAAGCCGGCGCTGATTATGTTATTGACGCACTTGGTGAACTACCCGCAGTGCTTGAAAAGCTAGACTAGACAACGCTGCCTGAGCTCATACTGGAGGCGTGTCACCGGTTGAGCTTTTATGACTATCTGATGGAGCAGTGAAGGCTGTGTAAGGTTGTATGAATCCATATGGTTTTTGGATTGTTGTTTCGCAGTGTTTTATAGGGCAAGCAGAGCTACCCATCTCCGGAAGGGGTAGCTTTTAGTAGTTTCAGTTTTACTATTTAGGCTTTTTGGTTTTCGTTGGAGTTAGAGCGGCGAAAGACGATGAGGAAGAAAACGATGATGACGGCGAGGATGGGCAGCCACCACCAGCCGAGGCCGAGGAAATTGCTGTTTTTGCCATTGGCGGACTTATTGTTGGAATTGTTAGTGAGGTTGATGCTGTCGCCCTTGACATTGCCGCTGTCGCCGTTGCCCGAGGTTGAACCGCTAGTACCAGTTGTATTGTTAGGGGTTGTAGTACTGTCACCAAGCACCTGGCCATTGCTAGTATTAATGCTGGCACCTAACACGTGTGGCGTTAGGAAGTCAGCTTGGCCACCCTGGCCACCGGTCCCGCCCTGCAAGCCACCCTGGCCACCGTTACCGCCAGCGCCACCTTGACCTCCTTGATTGTTATTGATCGTAAAGTGTTGTGTAACACTGCTCTGGTTTCCGGCTTTATCGAAAACAGTCAATACTGCGTAGTACGAACCGTTGTTTAGGCTGGATATATCCCATGTTCCCAGCTGGCCGGCTACCACAGGGGTGTTTACGGTGACGGCCGGGGCTAGCGGAACTTGTTTGTTGTCCTCAACTACGTACGTGTAGTAGCCGAAGTTGCTGTCGGTGGCAGTACCGGTGATAGCTAGGCTAGTGCCAGTAATGACTTGGTCGATAGTTGGAGACGTTATAGCTGCCGTAGGTGCGGTGTTGTCGACAGTGACAGATATGGTCTGAGTTGATGCAGCGCCTTTATTGTTGGCGGCGTCACGAGCTTCGAGGTCAATAGTGTATGTGCCGTCGGCGACTTTGGTCGTGTCCCACTGCCAGCTGGCAACTTGCGGCTTGTGCACTACACCGGGGCCGGCCACGACGGTGCCGGTGCTGTTTTTGACTACGAAGTAATAGTGCCCGGGGTTTACGTCTGTAACTGTACCGCTAACCGTGACTGTGCCGCGCAGTGTGTCACCGCTAGCAGGGGCGGTGATTGCGACAACTGGTGGCGTGTTGTCGACAGTGATCGTGCGTTGCTGCCAGTCGGATTCGTTGCCGGCACTGTCGAAGGCGTACACCGTTACCACATAGGTGCCATCGGCGTTAGCGGGTAGGTTCACAGGACAGCTTTCAGTGATTTTGGCGACTGTGAGGTTGTCGTAGCGGCAGCCATTTATCCAGGTACCGTTTTCCTTGACACCGACG
>DASVGU010000065.1:0-11723 GCA_036379375.1 Saccharimonadales bacterium (SeqCode) | reverse complement strand
GTAGAATAGCTTGCCTCGCGCCACTTCCACGACCCGCGAAATAATCTCGGGGTGACGCGTGTCGATTGAGAAGCTGAAGTCGGGGTAGTCGGGAAGTACTTGCCTTAGTATCGGCTCCAACCGGCCCCACTCGTCATCCACCGCGGCTTCGCCGCTCACATTGGGGTTGGTGGCTTCGCCGCCGATATCGATTTTGTCTGCGACACCAGGCGACAATAGCTTGCCGATGTAGTCGACTGCTGCTGATGGCTCGCTGAACCGGCCGAGCTGGTTAAAGCTTTGCTCGGACAGGTTCACGATCCCCACGAGTTGTATTAGTGGTGGCGCGGTCTCACTCATAGGCACCGAGTATAGCGCGCTGCGCACCATTCGCAAGCATAAGCAGGCTCGGCCGTATCAGAGGAAAGAGGGTGGACCCCTGGCGGATAAAGTTCTATTTTGGGTCGACCGGCAGGGTGTGTTTGCGCTGGCGTTGCCGGTTAGAGGTATTGGCTACGATGCGCCCGCCGCTTGCGCGGTTGATGCGCCATGCCAGGACGATGACCCATATCGCCAGCCCGCAGTCAACCAAGCTGGTAGCGAGCCCCAGAAGGTTCGGGAAATGCCGCGCGTTAAAGAGCGCCACGATTGCTACCAGTGCTTCAGCACCGATGAGCACGCGCGAAATAGGACGGCTGCGCTTATCCTGCGCCGCATAGCCGAGTACGGACAAAAACATCAGCCACACTGCCATCAGCAGGATGTACAGCGCACTAGAGACGGTATTTTCTACGCATTGGTTGTGCGCGACGCACTGGGACACGATGTTATAGATACCGTTCGCAAATGTGAGCAGCATCATGACAATAAACTGCGTAATAGTCGCAGTGCCGGTTTGATAACGCAGGGCCATGGCTCTACGATACACCGATTTTACAGATAGGAGAACAGTAATCCGTCAGGCCGCTGCACATTGCTTGCTACAATAGTGGCAGGATGATACGAGCGGTAATTTTCGACTGTTTTGGGGTGCTGGCGGGTGAGGACTGGCTCCCCTTTAAGCAGAGGCATTTCGGCCACGACCAGCGATTAAATGATGTGGCCTCGGATCTGCGCAGCCAGGTCGATGCTGGTCTCAAACCGCCCAGTGAATTTATAGCAGAAATCGCTCGGATGGCTGACGTGCCGGAGGTTGAAGTGCGCAAAAGTGTCGAGGGCAATGCGCCCAACAAGGCGTTATTTGACTATATTGAGCAATATCTCAAACCGCACTACAAGATTGGCATGCTGTCTAACGCCGGTGGTGATCGCTTACACGAGCTGTTTACACCCGATCAAGTGGATCTGTTCGATGCCGTCGCCTTGTCGTACGAGACAGGGGTGGTTAAGCCGAATCCGCAGGCGTACCGGATTATAGCCGAGCGGCTGGGGGTGTTGACGGGAGCGTGTGTGCTCGTGGACGACCAGGAGCGCTACTGCGCAGCGGCGAGGGCAGCTGGCATGCAGGCGGTTGTGTTTGAGACATTTGCACAAATGCGCCCGGACCTCGAGAAAATCCTTGCTAAATAGTGCCAATAGTGTTAATATATAACTCGAGAAGAGAGATGTGATTTCACTATGCGCTATTTTATCGGCTTTCTTATCACTATTGGCCTGATTATCTTGATACTGGTCCTGCTGCTGCGTGGCAGCGGCAAACCTCAGCCCAAGCCGCTGGATCTTACCGCGCACACCTACGACGGCTCAACGGCGCAGCTCATTATCGATGGCCCGATTGTGGCCGATCAGAATCACAATGAGATCCAGATAGACGTTACACAGAATCAGGTCTCGCTGGACCTGTATCAGGGGTACCAGCAGACACCCGTCAACTCCAAGACGTATGTCAACAACGCGAGCGCCTATGCGGTGTTTCTCCATGCGCTGCAGCACGTCGGCTTCACCGATGGTAACAATGACAAAGCTTTGAGCGATGAGCGTGGCTATTGTCCGGGCGGTGACCGCTACATATTTTCTTTCATGGACAGCAGTGGGAATAATCTGATGCGCTATTGGTCGACTTCTTGCGCCGGCGCTCCTCACACGTACAAGGGGGTTACCAGCACGACGCTATGGCTGTTTCAGCAGCAGGTGCCGGATTATAACGATCTGACAGATAAAGCGAACCTTATAGACTAGTAAAATAGGCAATCTCGTGCACGGTATGTTTTGCCGCTTTGGTGGGGGTTAGCGGATACGGAGGATGATCTTTTTGGTGATTTTGGCGCGTTTGCGCAGCTCGGGGAGTTTTAGGCGCAAGGCGCCGGCGAGTGAACTGCTGCGTACCGACACGACGATATCACGCTCGCGCAGCAGTACTTCGCAGTCTTCATCGAAGCTGTCGCGCACGAAGTGCTTGATAGCTTGCATTTCGGGCGGCTCGTCGAAATTCTTATTGGATAGCAGATCGGCCAGGGAATCAGTCATTAGTATTCTATAGTATGACAGATTGTAATAATCGATACAATATATCATATATGATATATTTTGTGCATTCCTAATGTCTGATAGCACAAAGTTGCTACAATAGATGATATGCCAGAGTTACCGGAGGTAGAGACGATCCGGGTGGGCCTGAGCCGCTTGCTTGTCGGCAAGACTGTTGCCCGCGTCACCAGTGATAGCCCCAAGAGCTTTCCTAACGCCGTTGCCGATGTCGAACAGTTCTTGCTCGGCGCGCGCGTAGCGGCGGTTGTGCGCCGGGCCAAGGTGCTGCGTATCGAGTTAAGCAGCGGTTATTCGCTGGTGATCCATCTCAAGATGACCGGCCAGCTGGTGTTTCGCGGAGAATCGGCGCAGTTTGGCGGCGGGCACCCGAGTGAGTCGCTTGTCGGTGAGTTGCCGGACAGAAGCACGCGCGTAATTTTCGATTTTACCGATGGCAGCAAGCTGTTTTTCAATGATTATCGCAAGTTTGGCTGGGTTCGGCTCATGCCGACGGCCGAAGTCATGCAGCTCGATTTTTTCCGGCGGGTCGGGCCGGAGCCGCTTGGCGCCGATTTTACGTGGCAGGCGCTCAAGTCCCGGTTGCTGCGGCGCAAGGGCACGAGCGTTAAGGCGGCGATTTTGGACCAGTCGGTGGTGGCGGGCATCGGTAATATTTATGCTGACGAGAGCCTATGGGGCGCGAAAATCCATCCTGCGACGTTGGTGGCGAACCTCTCCGATGCTAATTTTAAGGCGCTGTTTGAAAGCATGCAGGAGATTTTGCGGCTAGCGATAGACAAGGGCGGCTCGACGTATCGGACGTGCGTGGATGCCGAGGGCAGGCGGGGAAGTTACCTTGATTTTGCGCGGGTGTTCCGCCGCGAAGGTCAGCCCTGCCCGCGCTGCGGCACGATTATTATCAAAATCCGCGTGGCTGGCCGCGGCACGCACATCTGCCCGAAAGAGCAGCGGGTAAAGCTAGCGCGTGTGCGCTAGCTTTTGCTCGAGTTTGTCGAGCAGGCGCAGCACGGCGTCGACGTTGGGCAGCCGGTATCTGGCGGTTGTGCGGCCGCGGCCGACCTTGACGGTATACGCGCTGTTGGGCATGGCCTTAAAGGTGTCTTCGTCGGTGTAATCATCGCCGATGGCCAGCACGAAGTCGGGCTTGCTGCGCAGCCAGTGGCGGGCTGTGGAGCCTTTGTCGATGCCGGTTGGCCGCACTTCAAGGATCATATTGCCTTGCTGGGCCTGCAAGCCAAGCGAGAGTGCGTACGGCTTCAGCACGCGCTTGAGTATCACCAGGTATTTCTGGGCGTAATACGGCGATACTTGGCGGTAGTGCCACACCACCGACTGCTCTTTGACCTCCACGAACGCTCCCGGGGCTTTGCGGGCGTATCGCTCCAGGATCGGCACAATCGTAGCTTGCCACCCGGGGGTAGCGTTGCTTTTGTGGGTGTACCAGCGCTGGCGCCCGGCTTCGCGTGAGTAGGCGCCGTGCTCGGCTACCAGAGTGAGCGGCTCGTTATCGAACCATTCCTCAAGATCTTGGCGCGGCCGACCGCTGATAACAACCGTGCGGGTGTGTTCAAGCTTACTAAGCCGCAGCAGCAGATTGTGCAGTCGCGGTGAGGGTTCAGACTCCCTGAAATCGCGGTGGAATGTCATAAGCACGCCATCGTAGTCCAGTAGGAGCAAGCGCGTGTGGGCCCGGCGGAAATCCTGGATGAGTTCGCGCTGCCGGCGCGGGTTTAGGTTCCAGGTACGGACTGGAGACAGCGCGGGATCTTTGCGCAGTGACTTCATGAAATTTCCGGCCCAGACTTGCACGGTGGCGGACGAGAGGTGTTTCTGCATGTGCCGCACGCGGCGCTTGAACTCGCGGCGCGGCATGGCGAGTGCTTTGTACAACCCCTGTACAAGGCTGTCCGGCTCAGCGGGGTCAACCATGATGGCTTCACGCAGTTCCTGGGCGGCCCCGGCGGTTTGACTGAGGATGAGTACGCCGTGCTGGCGCGGCTGGCTGGCCAGATACTCTTTGGCGACAAGGTTCATGCCGTCGCGCAGCGGTGCGATAAACGCGATATCTGCCCGGCGGTACAGCGCGGTTACTTCGTGGAACGGCAACGCAGTGAACATGTACTCGATCGGCTGCCACCGCGGGGTTCCGAACGTTTTATTGGTGCTGTTCACGACGTCTTCCAGCGTTTGCTTGAGAGCTTTGTACTCGGGCACACTTACGCGTGAGGGCACCACGAGCATTATCATGGTGACTTTGCCGCGCAGGCCCTGGTTTTCGCTGAGCAGCGTCCGGTACGCCTCGGCGCGCTCCACAAGCCCCTTTGCCGGGTCGAGCCGGTCGACGGTCAAGATGACCTTCTGCCCCCGGTATTTCTGCTTCAGCCGCCAATACGCGCGCGTAACTTCCCAGCTGCGGCGGGCTTTTTCGTACTTGTCATAGTCGATGCCCATAGGAAAATCCGTCACGCGTACGACGCGATTGCTCAGGATAACTTTTCGGTGCTCGGTTATACCGATGTCCAGCTGCTGCACCGTATCCAGAAAATTGTTCACGTAGCCCTCGGTGTGCAGGCCCACCAGGTCGGCGCCGAGTATACCGGCGACAACGGCCTCGGCGGATTTAAGCTTAGTGAAGTTCCCGGCACTCGGGAACGGAATGTGCAGGAAAAAGCCGATCTGGTCGTCGGGCCGTTCCAAGCGCAGCAGCGCGGGCAGTGTGAGCAGTTGGTAATCGTGCACCCATATGGTCGTGCCGGTGGTGCTTAGTGCCAGCACCACCTCAGCGAACGCCTGGTTGACGCGGCGGTACGCTTGCCACAGTTTGTCGTGGTTGGCGGCGGCGTCGGGGTTCATAGGGTTGTCGTGGAACAACGGCCACAGAATGCTGTTGCTGTAGCCGTCGTAGTATTCATCGAGCTGTTTTTGCGTAAGGAATACCGGATAGCAATTCTGCAGGCGCAGCTTGTCGGCGATTTGCTCGCGCTCACGCTCACTCAGATCATCCGCGGCAATGCCCGGCCAGCCGATCCATTTGTTGCGCCGGTCGTCGGCGTAGCTTGCCAAGCCGGTTGCCAGCCCGCCGATACTCGGCGTGAACTCCAGCTTGCCATCAACCCGCTTAACGCTGACGGGCAAGCGGTTGGATACGATGATTACTCCCGGCTGCATTCCTCCCATTATACCGTGCGAGTGCGTTTGCCCGGCACATCTCGGCCCAGGACCTGCGCTCCGCGCTTACCGTACCTTTTAGTACGGCTCGCTTACTGTGCTCGGCCTTGAACCAAGCTGTACTCCGGCAAGCGCACTCTTAACAGTGGTAAGGTGAGGCCAGGCAGGCTATACTATCCAGGCGATGATTATTACGCTCACAGGGGAGAATGCGTTTGGCCTGCAGCACGCACTAGAGCAGCTGGTAGGTGAATTTGTAGCTCAGCACGGTGATTTGGCCTACGAACGGCTGGACGGCGAGGATGCCGAGTTTAGTCGCATCCGGGAGGCACTCACTGGGCTGCCGTTTTTGGCACCGAAGAAGTTGGTGGTGCTGCGTAACGCCTCGGCCAGCAAAGAGTTTGCCGAGAGTGCTGAGGATTTGCTCCAAAACCTGCCCGAAACGACCGATGTCGTGGTCGTGGAGCCCAAGCCGGACAAGCGCACGGGGTATTATAAATTCCTCAAAAAATCGACGGATTTCCGCGAATTTCCTCAGCTGGACCAGCGTGCACTCGCGCGGTGGCTCGCGGACAGCGCCAAGGCGCGCGGCGGCACGCTATCGGTAGCTGATGCGGCGTATCTGGTGGAACGAGCGGGCACCAACCAGCAGCTGCTGGCAAATGAGCTCGAGAAACTGCTGCTGTACGACACTGCGCTCACGCGGGCGACTATCGACCTGCTTGTCGAGGCCGCGCCGCAGAGCACGATTTTTCAGCTGCTGGAGGCGGCGTTTGCCGGTAACGCAGCGGTGGTGCTGCGATTGTATGCCGAGCAGCGTGCACTCAAGGTTGAGCCGCCGCAAATCATTGCTATGCTGGCCTGGCAGCTGCACGTGTTGGCACTGATCAAAACGGCGGGGGATCGTTCGGCTGCCCAAATTGCCGGCGAGGCAAAGATAAGTCCATTTGTGGTGCAAAAGAGCCAGAACATCGCTCGCAAGCTGAGTCTGGACGAGTTGAAGCGGCTGATTGCCGACCTGCTGCGTATCGACGCACGCAGCAAGCGCGAGAACCTCGACCTCGACGACGCCCTGCAAAATTATCTTTTGGAACTTGCTCAGTAACTCAGGCGTACTCAGCAAGAAACCGCCCGGCGGGCGGGTGGTTTCTTTAAAAGTTCAAGAAAGAACTATTTCTTTTTGGCGGCCGGTTTGCGAGCCGGAGTCTTCTTAGCAGCTGGCTTTTTCGCAGCGGCTGGCTTCTTGGCCGGAGCAGCTTTCTTGGCAGTCGCTTTCTTTGCCGGGGCAGCCTTTTTGGCACTCGCGGCCGATTTCACGCCAGCGGCTTTGGCTTGGGCGCTCAAGCGCTTCTTCAGCCGGGCAGCTTTGTTCTTGTGTACGAGGCCCTTTTTCACAGCCTTGTCGACGTTGCTTTGTGCGCCGGCGTGAGCCGCAGCCGATTTCTTCTTTGCGAACACCTTGAGCGCCGACTTTAGGCTGCGCTTGGTCTTGGCGTTGCGCACTGTTGCCTTGCGGGCAGTCTTTACGCGCTTTTTAGCGGATTTGATAATGGGCATTGCATTCCTCTTATGTTTACGTACTTTCGAGGTTAAATATATCGTGTCCCACAGGGTTTGTAAAGATATGCAGGTTAGCCCCGGTCTAGTTCCCGAAATATTTTACAGATGGGCGGGAATCCAGCTCCTGATATTGCTAAGCTTTAGCGGGTATGCTACCCTGAGGGGGAAATAACTAAAAACAAAAATGGATACCCCACCCAATACCAGCAACAACAGCGCTCCGCCCGGTACGCCTCAGCAGCAAATCGTCGAGAAGCTGCAACGTGCCAACAACATTTTGGTGACGGTCAGTAGCAATCCTTCGGTGGATCAGCTGGCAGCGGCTATCGGCCTGACCATTTTGCTCAACAAGATGAAAAAGCACGCCACCGCCGTGTTCAGCGGCCAGGTGCCGAGCACCATCGAATTCTTAAAGCCCGAAGACACCATAGAGAAGAATACCGACTCTTTACGTGACTTTATTATCGCGCTGGACAAGTCCAAGGCCGATAAACTCCGCTACAAGGTCGAAGAAAATATCGTCAAGATTTTTATCACGCCGTACCGCACCTCTATTAGCGAAAACGATTTAGAGTTCAGTCAGGGCGACTTTAACGTCGATGTCGTGTTGGCACTGGGCGTGCACGAGCAAAAGGACCTGGACCAAGCGATTACGGCGCATGGGCGCATTTTGCACGATGCGGTGGTGGTAAGTATCAACGTTTCGAGCGGGTCGGAGTTGGGTACGATTAACTGGACCGATCCGTCCGCAAGTAGTCTGTCTGAGCTTTGTACGGAGATTACCGACAGCCTGGCCCGCGACCTGGTCGACGGACAAATCGCCACGGCGCTGCTTACCGGTATCGTGGCTGAAACCGACCGCTTCAGCAACGAAAAGACCAGCCCGAACACCATGAAATTGAGCGCCGAGCTCATGTCCGCCGGTGCCAACCAGCAGCTGGTGGCCAGCGAGCTGCAGGCGACCGCATTTGCCGAAGACACCGAGGCCGATGTGCCGCCAGACCAGCCGCCTCCGCCGGCCAGGGCATCAGATGACGGGACGCTGGAAATCACACACCCTACAGGTGAGGGTGAGATCTCGCCGCGGACTCCTCCCGAGCCAGACGCCGCCGGCACTCCTAAACCGTCCGCTGCGAGCATTGTCAAAGATGTAAAACAGATAGGTGAAAGGGCGGAGGCATATCCGCCTACCGAAAGTAATACTGCGGATGCTGGCAGTGCAGGTGGTGACGCACAGCAGCCCCAGGGCAGGGGCATTATGACTGAAGCTCCATCGCTGGGCGGCGTACTGAATGCCAATACTCTGCCCGAGGAGGAAAGTGAGCCGCCTAATGTGCTTGGTTTACCGGTGGAGGCGCCGGAGCTGCCGACGCTGGAGCACAACAAGTCGTCGGGCCCGGATACTGACTCTGGTACACACGCGAAGGCCAAGCCGGTTGCGCCGCCTCCTGAGCCCGATTTACCGCTGCCCACCCCTGTGGCCTCAGATGACGCTTCACTCGCGCCGTTGTCGTTACCCGGTGAATCGGCAGGCCCAAGCCCGGTGACGGGCCTTGGTGATTTCCAGCCGCTCGACTCGGAGCCGCCCGTTGCCCCAGCCGCCCCGACACCGCTGGTTGCGCCGTCGGCGCCGCTTGCATCCACACCCCCGTCTACTTCCACAAATCAGATTCATATTGATGCCGATGGGAACTTGCACGTTCCGGATGCCCCGCCCGCTACATCGCCGCCGCCCGCCGGGCAAGGCGAAGATACCGAGACATTGTCGGATATAGAGCAGTCCGTGCACAGTCCGCACACTGCTGGCGGTGATGCTGCAGACTCGTCGCAGACACCCGATGTGAACAGTGCGCGCGATGCCGTCATGGATGCCATCAACAGCGTCCCGCCCACGGCTGGTTCACTGCCGCCAAAGCAGGATGTCGGTGCGTCGGGTTACTTAAACGTGCAAGATTTGCCCACCAGTGCCGATTCGCCAGCCCCTGCGTCTGCTCCTTCGCCTGCGTATTCGCCAGCTCTGCAGCTAGCCCCCACCGGTATTGGCAATGAGCCGGCGCCTGGCGCCGATTTGTCCCCGGCCGACCAGCCGCTGGATATGCCGCTGCCGCAAGGCTTGAACGTACCGCCGCCCAATCCGGTCCCGCCGACATCTGCCGCGGCTGATCCCGCCGCCCCGCCGCCGGTCCCGCCGCCCATGACGGAACTCCCGCCCTTTAAGTGATGAGACACCCGTGCGCAGCTCCATCCGTTAGTTGACGGATGGGGACTCTCTGGCTTGGGTTTCTATAGCCTCATGCCAGGCTGCTATGATTCTATTAGCTCGCCAGCTTGGGTTCGGCATATATTCTCGCACATTGCTCAAATATCATCGCACCTGCTGAAATTAATTCAGCTCCGCCTATCGGCGGGCCAGTGCTGCTCTTCCCAATAAAGCGGAACGCTTCGCGTATAATTTGATATATGCAAGGGATACTGCTGGTAGATAAGCCCCCGGGCTGGACGTCGTTTGACGCGGTGAATTATATGCGCAAGCTTGCCGCGAACGCCGAAGGCAAGAAGCCTAAAAACATGAAGGTAGGCCACACCGGCACGCTGGACCCGCTCGCGACCGGTCTGCTGGTGCTGCTGGTGGGCAAGGCATACACCCGCCGGGCTGGCGAGTTTAGCAAGCTCGGCAAAACGTACGAAGTGACGATGAAGCTGGGCGAGACCAGTTCTACCGGTGATGATGAGGGCGAGAAAACAGCAGTATCCGGCACTGCTCCCAGCGAAAAGGCCGTCCTAGGGGCTCTAGAGGCCTCACAGGGCCAAATTATGCAGGTGCCCCCGGCGTATTCGGCTATCAAGGTACACGGCCAGCGGGCCTACAAACTGGCGAGAGAGGGCAAAGAGGTGACGCTGGAAGCCCGGCCGGTGACAGTTAACGAGTTACGAATGACGAAGTATGAATACCCGTTTGTGTCGCTGGTGGCTGATGTGTCCAGCGGCACGTACATCCGCTCACTAGTGGAGGATCTGGGCAAGGCGCTGGGTACCGGGGCGTATATGAGCGGTCTCCGCCGCACGCGTGTCGGTGATTTTACGGTTGCCGATGCCCGCACTCCCGATACCGATGACTTGTTAGGCCGCATTTTCTTGTTATAAGAGGTATGACTTCTTAGTAATCATAGTAAAAGTGGGTTTGTAACGGCGCCGCGCTAGCCCGCTTATGGTTGGAGCGGATAGCCGTCCGGGCTTATACTGAAGAGGAATATGGCAGGAGCTTTATCTGTACAATTTACTCAGGAGACAATCCCGGCCGGGTTTGTAACGGCGCCGGAGGTGTTATTACCGCCTCCGCAACAGGTGGGCTACGCCGGGGCGCTAGCGGTGCGTAATCTGGCGGAGCATGGATATATCGCTGCCCTGGGGCTGTCGGAAGGTTTGAGGGATAAGATCGCCGCGGTTGCCCATCAGGAGTTTATACGGGAGAATTGCTGGAAGGACGAGGGGCCGAAGCGCTTTGGCACGCTCGAGTCTGCCGGGCAGTGGCTTGGGAAAAATGGCGGGCGGGCTATGGTTACGATTAACCGTGTTCCGGAGCGCCAGGGGCCGATAAGCCTTAGCCAGTTACCAGGGCTGAGTGTAGCTGACACTGTTCTGGCTGCCTACGGGTGGCTTGGCAGGGAGCCGAATAAGCATATACCAGGGGCCGATGTCACGACGGCGTACCGGGTGAGTGAGGAGTTTAGGAAAGAAGGTCTGGGTTGGGTAACGGGCGTGCTCGTGGTAGGAACCGCAGTTAACAGATATGGATTGCCGCCTGAACGTATGTCGCTGGACGTGTGGGATAGCAACTCACCGGCAAAGCTTCTGTATATGAAGCTGGGCTTTGCGGAGCGGGCAAGGGGCGAACCTGAGTGGCGCCCTACACTGTGGGCGATAGGGACCGAGTTTCGCAATGGGCAAGTGGCGGTGGCGAGAATAGACGAGGATGGTAAAGCGCAGCATATGGTCCAGGACAGTCGCATCTATATGCAGCTGGATCCCCAGAGATGGGACACTATCGAGAAGGCTGCAGCAGAAAAATTAGCCGCCGCAGCGTAAAGGCGGCCGGCTGCCGGAGCGAATCAAAGGGCTAATGGGCAGCTGCACCCTAAAACTAAGTAGTGCGTTCCACGCGGGCAAGTTTTAAGCTTGTCCGGTTGCTCTACGCTTGACCCCACTTAGTGTTAGGGTACAGCTGCCAGCTAGTAGGTATGGCTAAAGCTGCGGCTTTACTTTGCGTATAGCCGCCTGGCGCTAACCCCTCTGCCTCTCTAACTGAGGTCTGGCCTGGGCAGGTAAGGGGGCAGACGTGCAGATGTCCGGCAGCCAGCGACCGGCTTCGCGATTTGGCTCACCCGGGATGCCGTCCATTCCGGCGCCGTAGAGCCATTTATTCTCCAGTGTGAAGCCGCAGTGATCGGCGCGTATATCTGCCGGGCGCGGTACGTCCTTCTGAGCCAGCACTGCCAGCTTGATGTTGGCCGCTCCCGCGCCGCGGCGAA